>CALXPV010000001.1 GCA_944390295.1 uncultured Clostridia bacterium
CGAGGTGACAGGGATCGAACCTGCGACCTCATGGTCCCAAACCACGCGCGCTACCAACTGCGCTACACCTCGATTTACAGAGTACCAATATAATATAGCATACAAAAAAAGAAATTTCAAGACTTTTTTGATAAAATTTTGAAAAAACTTGAATATTATACAAATGACTGGTATAATATAAAAAGTTCTGCACCAGTAGCTTAGCCCGGATAGAGCAGTCGGCTACGAACCGGAAGGTCGGGGGTTCAAATCCCTCCTGGTGCACCAAGCCAAGGATTAGTAATAATCTTTGGCTAATTTTTTTGAATAAATTATCAAAAATTGTAACGAATTATAGTTTTATACGTTATATATTCAAAGGGGGACAATGTTATGCAGGATATTGAAAAAATATATAAAGAATATTTTGAAGCAATAAATAAATATTTATTCTGTTTAACTCATAACAAAGATATAGCAGAAGAACTAACCCAAGAAACCTTTTATAAAGCTGTAAAACATATTAACACTTATAATGGTAAATGTAAAATATCGGTTTGGTTATGCCAAATTGCTAAGAATTTATGGTATGACGAGTATAGAAAAAACAAAAAAATTATTTTCGTTGAAGAAAATGAAATAAACGAAATTAAAGACTTAGAAAATGTGGAAGATATAGTTATACTTAGAGATGAACGAGATAAGTTATATAAAGAGATGCAAAAACTAGACGAAAAAACAAGAGAAGTAGTGTATTTAAGGATAGAAGGAAATTTAAGCTTTAAGGAAATAGGAGATATATTAGGAAAAAATGAAAACTGGGCTAGAGTAACATTTTATAGAGGAAAATGCAAATTAAAGGAAGGTGATAAAAATGGATAATAAGAAAGTTTGTAAAATAGTACAAGATTTATTGCCAAATTATATTGATAAATTGACTAGTGAAGACACAAATAGATATATTGAACAGCACTTAAAAGAATGTAATGAATGTAAAAGGCTTTTAGAAGATATGAAGCGAGATATAAAATTAAAAGATGAAAGCATGCAAAAAGAAGAAGTAAATTATATGAAGAAATTTAAAAATAAAATGAGAGGTCTAAAGTCAATAATTATACTTTTTGTTATATTTATAATAATTATTAGTGGATTAATAATAGGAAGAAAATTTGCTATTGTTTTAGAAATATCTAATAAGGCACAAGCAAATAAAGAGACTGATAATATTCATATTGTAGAGTATTACTATTATGAAGGAAATATCACTAAAATGGAACAATTTAAATTAGCAGATAAAATTAAATATTCATATACTATGGAAACTCCAGAAGGAATAATCACAGAAACAACTTATACAAATGAAACAGAAAAGGGATTTTTGAGACACACATATTTAGAAATTGATAATAAAAAATATGCATGTTTAAATAGTGGAGTAAATAGAGATTTTATAACAGAAAATTTATTATATTCAACAAACTGGGGAGAATTACTAAAATATTCAATTAATACGACAATTGAATCTACAACATTCAGAGGAAAAGAATGTTATTATTTAACTAATATTCCCGCATATGTTGGTGGAAGATATGAAAGACTTTATATAGATAAAGAAACCGGTCTTATGGTAGGTTCAAGTAAAATAGATACTTCAATAAATTCAGCAATGCCAATCGAGTCTGTTTATGAATATAATATAGTAACTGAGAGCGATTTTAAAGAACCAGAGATAGAAGATTATAAAATTGTTGATAATTTAGAAGGCTTATTAGAAAGAGAACAATAAATTAAAGATTCTATAAAAATTCACACAAAATTGCTATGCAATTTTGGCGAACGAACAAAGACGGGGCATGTAAGATATTAAAAAAGGTGTAAAACTTTAATCATGCCCCTTTTGTTCTAGTAATTTTAAATAATATTTTCTTTTTGCTTAATATTATCAACAAAGTTAGGATTATATTTTTCCAATAAATATTTATTAGTAGTTTTATCAAATGAGATTACTTTTGAAGAAATAACTTTTTGACCTGCTTTATAAGCTTTTATTATATAGGTATAACATGCTATTAATATGGAAATAAAAGCAGTATCCCTAGATTCACAATAAATAATATAATTGTGTAAATCATTATAAATAGTGTTATCATGTTCAATTTGAGCAATTTGGATATTATCACAATATATTGCAGAAATTGTTTTTTTGCCTAAGCCAATTGGATATGAAATATATTCTTTATTATTATAAGTACATAAATGATAATAGCTTCTTAAAAATAAAGTATTTTTTATTATTGATTGAAAAATATTTCCTACCACATTATTGTTTTCTAATATATTATAAGGTCTGAAATTTTTCTTAGGACCAGGGAAGAATTTATTCACACATTCAAAAGAAAAAGATTTATCATAAAAAGATCCATTAAGGCTAACTTCCATACTACCTAATTGTCCTTTAAAATAAATATTTCCTATAACTTGATTATTATCTATAATTTCAAATTCACCACTATACAAATCTTTATTTTTTTGTTTTAATAATAATTCCATATTTAATCCCCCATTATCATAAATAAATTACAATTTAATTTTAACATATATAAATTTATTTGGAACAAAATAAAAAAATTAATTTACACAAACAAATATTTGTGATATATTATCAAAAACAAATGTTTACAAAGGAGGAAAAAATGAAATTTGTACATATTGCAGATATGCATTTTGATAGCCCTTTTACAAGTTTATCAAGAATAGAAGGATTATCTGATACAAGAAGATTAGAGCAAAGAAAAGTATTTAAAAATATAATAGAATATATAAATGAAAATAATATAGAGTATTTATTCATTTCAGGAGATTTATATGAAAATGAATATGTAAAATATAGCACAATAGAATATATAGACAATTTATTTAAAACAATTCCAAATACTAAAATATTTATAGCACCAGGAAATCATGATCCATTTTTAATTAATTCATATTATGCAAAATATGAATGGAGTGATAATGTTTATATATTTAAAAATAAATTAGAAATGATTAATTTAGAAAATATAAATATATATGGTTATGGTTTTTCAAGATTTTATTCAGATGGAATAGATTTAAACATTCCATTAAATAAAGAAAAGATAAATATATTAATTACTCATGGGGATTTAAATGCAAGCAAAAGTGGAGATGAATTATACAATCCCGTAGATAATAGAGACTTACTAAAGTTTGATTATATTGCACTAGGTCATATTCATAAACCAAAATATGATGATAAAATAGTATATCCTGGTTCACCAATTTCATTTGGTTTTGATGAATTAGGAAAACATGGAATGATTGTTGGAGAAATAAATGATAAAAAAATAAAAACAGAATTTATTCCATTAGATAATAGAGAATTTATAAAATTAAATTTTGATATTTCTGAAATTAATTCACAAGAAGAATTAATAGAAAAAATAAATGAATTAAAAATAAATAAAAATAATTTTTACGAAATTATTTTTACTGGAAAAAGAAATTTTTCTATTAATTTATTTTTATTAAATAAATTAATAGAAAATAATAATATTTTAAAAATAAAAGATTTTTCAAAAATAAAATATGATTTAGAAAAAATAAAAGAAGAAAATAATTTAAAAGGATTTTTTGTAAAAAATATTTTAGAAAAAATAGATACAATTGATACAGAAGAAGAAAAACAAAAATATTTAAAAGCAATAGAAATAGGACTAGAAGCATTAAATTAATTTGGAGGAAATAAACTTGAAGATAAAAGAATTAAATATAAATGGTTTTGGAAAATTAAAAAATAAAAATATAAAATTTGATGAAGGAATAAATGTAATAATAGGAGAAAACGAAAGTGGTAAATCTACATTATTAAAATTTATAACTAGTTCATTATATGGAGTTTCAAAAAATAAAAGAGGAAAAAGCATTTCTGATTACGAAAAATATAAGCCATGGGATACTGAAAATTATTCTGGAAAAATAAAATATAAATTAGACAATGAAAATGAATTTGAAGTATATCGTGATTTTAATAAAAAAAGTCCAGAAATATATAATAATTTTGGAGATGATATAACCGCACTATATAATGTAGGAAAAAATAAAGAAATTCCATTTTTTTATGAGCAAACTAAAATAGATGAAGAATTATTTGTAAACAGCACAGCCGTAATGCAAAATGATGTTAGAATAGATAAATCAACACAAAATATGATAATTCAAAAAATATCAAATTTAGCAACAACAGGTGCAGATAATATTTCTTATAAAAAAAGTATAGAAAAATTAAATAAAAAACAATTAGAAGAAATAGGATCAGACAGAAGTCAAGATAGACCAATAAATAAAATTAATAATGAATTAATTAATTTAAAAAATGAAAAAAATAATTTAGAAGAAATTAATGATGAAAAATATGAAATTGAAAAAGAATTAAAATTAATAAAAAATAATTTAAATAATTTAGAAAATGAAAATAATTTTTTAAATAAATTAAAAAAAATAAAAAATAATTATTTAATAGAAAATCAAAAAATAAAATTAAATAAAGAATTAATAGAAGAAATAAATAATAAAATAAATAATTTAGAAAAAGAGAAAGAAAAAATAAATATTAAAAAAATTAATTTAGAAAAAATAAAAATAAATAAATATATTTTAATTAATTTATTTTTATTAATAATTATTTTTTTAATTAATTTATTTATTAAAAATAATTATTTTAATTTTTTATATTTAATTTTATTAATTCCATTTTTAATTTATTTTTCTAAAAAAATAAAAATAAAAAATAAAAATAAAAAAATAATAGAAAATAATAAATTAGAAATAAATAAAATAAATAATGAAATTAATTTATTATTAGAAAATAAAAAAGAAAAAATAAATGAATTAAATAATTTAGAAATTAATGAAGAAAATTATTTAAAAAAAGAATTAGAAAATAATTATAAAGAAAAAATAAATTATTTAAATATTGAAGATTTAAAAAAAGATTTTTTTACAGAAAAAATAGAAAATAAATTATCAGAATTAAATAATAAAATAAATGAAGAAAAATTAAAAATGCATAAATTAGATTTAGATAAAAGAAATATTTTTAATAAATTAGATAATTTATCAAAAATAGAAGAAAGAATAGAATATTTAAATGAAGAAGCTGAAGAGTTAAAAAATAAAAATGATATTATAGAAATTGCAAAAGAATATTTAAATCTTTCATATAAACAAATGAAGGAAAACGTTACGCCTACTTTTTCTAGAGAGTTATCTAATACAATTTATGAAATATCAAATGGAAAATATAAAAATGTAAAAATAACTGATAATGATATAGTAGTAGAAATAGAAAATGGAAAATATATTCCAATTGATTTATTAAGCACAGGAACAATAGACCAGCTATATTTTTCATTAAGAATGGCAATATTAAAAGAAGTAACCGAAGAAGAATTACCAATTTTCCTTGATGAAGCTTTTGTATTTTATGATAAAAATAGATTAATAAATACAATTAATTATTTATCTAAAAAATTAAATAAACAAATAATTATATTTTCTTGTACAGAAAGAGAATTAAATATATTAAACAATTTAAACATTAAATATAATCTAATTAAAATATAAAGACCTATATTTTGATAGGTCTTTTATCATGTAGATATAACAAAATAAAATATGACAAAAGCTTGTAATTTCTACGGATATATAATAAAATAACAATGGAAAATAGAGAGAAAACAAACAAAAGAAAAAATAAATAATAAAGATATCACAAAATGTAAAAAACTTTTTTAATATACATTCCTTAAAATGACAAAAAAAGTTAATACAATATATTAAAATAACAATTATATTAAAGAAGTTATGGGGTGGTAAAGGATGTTTCAAAATATAAATGTAGATACGGGCTACATAGACGAAAATGAAATTAAGACAAAAAGAATAAAACAAAAATTTATTAAAGAAAATCTATCTAAGCAGAATATTATACTGTATTTGATATCGTTTATGGTATCAACAGTTCAATTTGGAAATGGATTAGCACCATTTGCTATTGCAATTATTGCAGCAATGCTTAGTAATAATATACCAATAATAATTACATATTTACTTACGTGTATAGGAACTTTTATAGGATTTGGAGGATCTGGTTTACTTATATATATATTAACTAGTTTAATATTAGTAGCCTTTTCAATATTCTTAACACCAAAAATTGATGAAAGTACAAATCAAAAGAATTTAACTCCACATTTAATTGTTTCATGTTTTATAGTACAAGTTTTAAAAATAATGATGGGACCAGTATTAATTTATGATGTATTACTTGCTGTTGTATATACAATAGTAACAGTTATATTTTATAAAATATTTTTAAGTTCTGTTTTAGTAATAAAAGAATCTAAAATAAAAAAAGCTTTTTCTATAGAAGAAATAATTGGGACAAGTTTAATGGTTGCTATCGCAGTTTCAGCTTTTAAGGATATAACTATTTTTAATTATTCTGTAAGAAACATATTAAGCGTATTTATAGTATTATTTTTAGGCTGGCAAAACGGAATGTTAATTGGAGCTACATCAGGAGTAATAATAGGTTCAGTAATTGCCGTAGTTCAAAATGGAGATCCTATCTTAATTGCAGCATTTGCAATATCTGGTATGATTGCAGGACTATTAAATAAGATAGGAAAAATAGGAGTAATAATAGGTTTTATATTAGGAACAGTAATATTAACATATGTGGCAAATGGAAATACAGAATCAATAATAATGATACAAGAAATACTAATTGCTTCTATTGGATTACTTGCAACACCTAAAAACATAAAAATTAATATAGAAGACATGTTTGATCATTTTAAATATTTACCTAAAGCTCCAACAAATAGATTAGAACCAACTACAGATATGGCATATAAATTAAATAATGTTTCGAATGCAATTTCAGAAGTTGCAAAATCTTATAAAGAAGCAGCAGCTACAGTATTGGAAGACGAAGAAATTGAAGAAGAAAGAAATAAAGAGATATTCGTTACAGAGCTAGAAAACAATATTGCAGATTTAAAAGATAATGTAATATATGATGATTTAATAAATGAAGATTCGCCAATAGTTAATGATATTTTTAAATTCTTAATAGATAAAAATGAAATAAATGTAGAACAACTTATAAAAATATTTGAAAATCATAACAATTATATATTGGGATTTGATGATTCAGAATTAAGTAAAAAAATAACAGAAGAAATTGAAAAAATGGTTAAGGCAATAAATTCTTCATATAGAATAAGTAAATTGAATTTTATTTGGAAAAAGAAAATAATAGAAAATAAAGAAGCAATGGGAACACAATTAGATGGAATTTCAAAAACTATATCAGATATTGCTGAAGGAATAAATAAAGACTTAGACCAAGAAAATGTAATGACAGAAAAAGAGAAAATAAAAAAATTATTAGAACAAAAAAATATTATTGCAGAAGATATTAATATAAAGAAACAAAAAAACAATAAGTTAGAAGTTACATTATATGTTAAACCTTGTAATGAATATGAGGATAATAATAGCCTAGAAGTAGAAGAATGCTTAACAGATAAAATAAGACCAATACTTTCAAAATTTTTTAAACAAGAATTAGATATTCAATTAGTTGATTGTGCAATACAAAATGACAAAGAAATTTGTTATTTTAAATATACAAGTAAAAATAAATATTCTTTACAAATAGGACTAGCAAAAACTACAAAAAATGGTAGCCCAGTAAGTGGTGATACAAGCTTAAAAATGAAATTACAAGATGGAAAGCAATTAATTGCTATAAGTGATGGTATGGGATCTGGCCCCAATGCTAGAAAAAGCAGTAGAATTGCTACGCAAATGCTAAAAAGATTATTAGGATCAGGTTTTAATAAAGAAACATCACTAGATATAATAAATTCTAATATGTGCTTAAATTCAGAAGATGATTCATATGCTACATTAGATATTGCAATATTTGATTTGTTTGAAGGAAATGTGGAATTTATAAAAAGTGGAGCATCACCAACATATATAAAGAATAGAAAACATGTAGATATAATAAAAAATTTAACATTACCAGCAGGTATATTAAATGATATAGATTTAAAAATATCTGATAGAGATTTAGAAGAAAATGAAATTCTAGTAATGTGTAGTGATGGAATAATAGAGTCAAATACTGAATACGAAAATAAAGATTTATGGCTTAAATATTTACTAGAAGAAATGGACACACAAAATCCTCAAAAGATAGCGGACATAATACTTGCAGAATCAATAGATAATAATTTTGGAATACCTAAAGACGATATGACTGTTATAGTTTGCAAGTTAGTAAAAAATTAACATTCAGCTTAAACGAAGAATTTAAAAGGGATTTAGAAAAATAACATTTTTTATACTAGGAAATTTCTCCTAGTAAGAGGAATTTCTGTAGTAGATAATTATGGCGAATATTAGATTTTCTAGCATTTACTAATGCGTAGAAAATTTTGTATTCGCTTTTTTTTATGTTTATGTTGTAATTTATTGTAGAAATATGATATTATGTATGTGTGAAAAAATGAATTAATTCTTACGGAGGAACTAAAATGGGAAGAGGAAGAAGATATAATGGAGAAGCAAAATTAAACATGAAAAAAGTTTTTGCGGTAATAATAGCTATACTAGTTATAATCATGTTTATTTTTATAATATATAAATTAGTGGCAAATGGACAAGGAACAAGAATGACTAGTGTATATTATTTTACAGCATTAGAAGATAATAAATATGGAGTAATAAATAATAAAGGAGAAACAATAATAGACCCTGCATATCAAGAATATATAGTAATACCTAATAGTGGAAAAGATATATTCTTATGTACTTATGATGTAGATTATGAAAATAATACATATAAAACAAAAGCATTAAATTCAAAAAACGAAGAAATATTTACTGATTATTCACAAATAGAAGCAATATCAAATTATGATAAAAACAATAATTTAACATATGAACAAAATCTTTTAAGAGTACAAAAAGATGGAAAATATGGAATGATAGATATAAATGGAAATGAAATCTTACCATGTGAATATGATAGATTATATTCTTTAAAAAATACAGATAACAGTATAATTGTCGAAAAAGATGGAAGAAAAGGATTAGTAGATAGTACAGGGAAAAAAGTAATAGATACAGAATATAAAGATATAAAAGCTTTAGGAACAGATTATAAATTAGGCTATATTGTTATTGACGAAGATAATAATTATGGTGTTGTAGATTGTAATAATCAAAAAGTTTTAGAAACAAAATATAAAGACATTAAACAAATGACAGATGATGGAAAATATATAGTAAAAGAAAAAGATAATTGGGAATTAGTAAACAAAGATGGAACAGCACAAGAAAATAAAGCATTAGAAGATGCAAGAGATGTAACTGGAATAAAATTAGGAAATATAATAATTGAAAATGACAAAAACAAATTTGGAGTAATAAACCAAGACGGAGAAGAAATAGTTTCAACAGATTATGACAGCATAGCATTTGCATTTACAGATACATTTATTGTAGAAGAAAAAGGAAAATTTGGATTAGTAAATGCTGAAAACAAAATGGTAATAGACCCAATATATGAATCAATGAGTTATGTAGAATCATCGGATTTAATAGAAGCTTCAGAAGATGGAATAACATCTAATTTAATAAATAATAGTTTAGAAACAAAATTATCTGGAATAGTTTCAGAAATAAATACAAGTAAAAGTTATATAAAAATAAGAGTAAATGACCAAGATAAATACTATAATTTTAGATTTGAAGAACAATCAGAAAAAGATATTAATACATCAAATACATTATTCTTAACAAAACAAGCTGGAAAATACGGGTTTGTTGATAAAAACGACAAAGAAGTTGTAGAATGTATTTATGATGATGCAAAAGCACAAAATGCATATGGTTATGCTGCTGTTCAAAAAGATGGAAAATGGGGAGTAATAGATCAAACAGGAAAAGTAGTTGTAGAACCAACATATGATTTATCAGATAGTATGCAAATAGACTTTATAGGAGAATGGCACTTAGGAAATGTAGATTCTAATGCTACATATTATACAAAATAACAAAAGAAGGAGATTAAATGGAACTAAAGACAAGGTATCAATATACGTATTTTATATATCCGTATATTATTGAAAAAAATAAATATACCAAATATATACAAAAATTATTAAAAAATAAAAATTGTAACCTTAGATTATTTGAAAAACAAAAGGATTTAGACATATATAATAAATTTCTGCCAAAAGTTAGAAGATTCATGTTTCCTACATTCGAGTTTTCAGATAACAAAAGGAAGAAGTTTGAAGAATTAGATATAGGACTTAAATCAACAATTCTTCAAAAATATCCTTGTTCAATATTTGAATATAACTTAGAAAAAAATATACAAGGTAAAGCAGGAAGAGCAGAAGGAATTTTCTTTAGAATAGAAAAAATAGAAATTATATGTTTTAATACAGGAGAATGTTTTATATTATTAAAAACAATGGTAGAAGATTCAGAACATTTTGAAGATGTACTAAATTTTAATTATAAATTTAAAGATATAAAATCTGAATTTATAGCAATGAAGCAATTTGATAATATAAAAATACAAGCAGATAAATTTTCTAGTATAAAAAAATTAACAGATTTTATAGAAGATTTAGCTGGAGGAAGTTTAAAAAAGAATAATTCTATAACAGAAACAAATAAATTTTTAACTTTTTCATATACATGTGTTGATCAAAATGCATGGAATAAAACTAGAGGATTTGATGAAATAAAGCATCAGTTTTATAAATATATAAATGTATTACCAAATAATTATAATCTAAACATAGAACTTAATAGTGCAGATAGAAAAGTAGATATAATGGATAAATGGGAATATATAAAAATAGGGTTTTCTAAGCAAACAACAGCGTTATTAACATCTGGAATAGACACATTTAACTATACAAAATTACCATTTTTATATGAAAATGTATACATTTATATGTATGTACTAGAATTATATAAGAAAATTTATATTCAAAAAATGACTGAACAATATAAAATAACTACAAACTATAAAAAACTAAGAAAAGAATTTTTAGAATTTACACAAAATATATGGCTACAAGAAATAACAACTGATGATATAGGAAGTTTGCTATGTAATAGTTGGGCATTAAATTTAGAACTAGACAAAGTTTATTGGAAATTAAAAAATGAATATGATATTTTATATAAGGAAAGCAATATAGAAAAGACAGCTAAGACTAATAAAATTATACTTATAATATTATTAATTTCATTAATATTAAATATAATAAATTTTGTAGAATTATTATATTAGGGATTTTAGAAATAGTTCTAAAATCCCTATTTTTAAAGATATAGGAGCTGGGAAAAATGTTAAGATGTGGAACAGATATAATAGAAGTTTCAAGAATAAAAGATGGAATAGAAAATATAGGAAATAAGTTCCTAGAAAGAATATATACAGAAAAAGAAATAGAATATTGCAATAGTAAAAATGTACAAAAATACCAAAGCTTTGCTGGAAGATTTGCAGCTAAAGAAGCAATATTTAAAGCGTTATCAGATATTATAGAAAATAAATTTAAAATAGAGTGGAAAGATTTCGAAATATTAAATGATAATGCGGGAAAACCTATTGTTATAATAAATAACGAAACAATAAAACAAAGAATAAAAGATATTAGTATAAGCATATCTCATTGCAAAGAATATGCAGAAGCAGTATGTATTGCAGAAATAGAATAGGAGGAAAAAATGAAATTATTTGATTCACATTGTCACTTAAATGATGAAAAATATAATGAAGATAGAAAAGAACTTATAGAAAATTTAAGAAAGCAAGGTGTAAAAAGATTAGTAACTGCTGGGTACAGCATAGAAAGTTCAAAAGAAGCAATAAAGTTAAGCAAAGAATACGACTTTATTTATGCAACAATTGGTATTTCTCCTAATGATGTTCCAAAAACACTAGAAGATTTAGATAAAGATTTAAACAATATAAAAGATTTATATAAAGAAGGCGAAAAGATTGTAGCCGTAGGAGAAATTGGGTTAGATTATTATTGGAATACTGAAAATAAAGAGATACAAAAAGAGGCTTTTAAAAGACAGATAGAATTAGCTAATAATTTAAATTTGCCAATCCAAATTCACACAAGGGAAGCAATTGCAGATACATTGGAAATACTTAAAGATAATAAAGTCAATAGAAAAGGAATATTCCACTGTTGTCCTTTTAACAGAGAACTAGTCAAAGAAGGACTAAAACTTGGATTTTATATATCTTTTGCAGGGCCAACTACTTTTAAAAATTCTAAGAACGCAGTAGAAATAATAAAAATGGTTCCAGATGATAAAATGCTTGTAGAAACTGACAGTCCATACTTATCACCAGAACCTTTTAGGGGAAAAAGAAATGATCCTAGTAGAGTACAATATATTATAAAAAAGATTGCAGAAGTAAAAGAAAAAAGCTTTGAAGAAATAGAAAAAATGGTATATGAAAATGCAAATACAATATTTAATTTAAAATAGACATCTTTTGGATGTCTATTTTAAGTTTTTAATTGCTTCTATTCTATCCTCTGTGGAAGGATGAGTAGAAAACCAATTTGTAGATTTTTTCTTTTTATCCTTAAAAGGTGAAACTATATACATGTTTTCTGTAGAATTATTAGCTTGTTTCATTGTGGAAGTATCTGCTTCTAGCTTTGTTAGAGCAGATATTAATGCATCTGGATTTCTTGTAAATTCAACAGAAGATGCATCTGCCATAAATTCACGTTTTCTAGAAATTGCTAGTTTCATTAATTTTCCGAATACAGAAGCTAGTAATAATAAAAGAAGACTTATTAAAACCATAATACCATTTGAATTTTTACTGTCCGAATCTCTCCATAAAAACGCTCTAGAAAAGAAGTCGGAAAGTATTACTACTAAACCTACCATAACAGTTAAAACAGCAGATAGTCTTATATCATAATTTTTAATATGTCCCATCTCGTGTGCAACTACAGCTTCAAGTTCATAATAATCTAATTTTTCTATTAATGCAGTAGTTACACAAATAACAGAATGTTCTGGATTTCTACCGGTTGCAAAAGCATTAGGTTGGTTAGATTCCATAACATAAAGTTTAGGTTTTGCTTTCAAACCAGAAGATATCATTAATCCATCTAAGATATTTATAAGTTTTTTGTTTTCTTCTTCTGTTGCAGGTCTTGCATTATTTAAAGATAAGATTATTTTATCACTATAATAATATGAGCCCCAAGCAGATGTAATAGAAAATATTAAAGCAAAGACAATGGAAAAGATTCCAAAATCTAATGCATAGCAAATATAATAAACTATTAAAGTAACAATAATTATATAAATGGATATAATAAGTCCGGTTTTCATTTTATTCCTTTTTATATCTTCATACATCGTCATACAACCTTTCTTTATATTGAAAAAGATTTCTTTTAAAAAAAGAAATCTTTAATTATTTAGAAAAATCAATTTTTATATTTTGCTTAGTTGCTTCATCTTTCACTTCAAATAATTCATCTGGTTTGAATTTAAAAATACTAGCTATTATATTTGAAGGAAAAGTTTCAAGCTTTGTATTATACATTGTTACAGTGTCATTGTAAAATTGTCTTGAATAAGCAATTTTATTTTCTGTATTTGTAAGTTCATCTTGTAATTGAGTAAAGTTTTGGCTTGCTTTTAAATCTGGATAGTTTTCAGAAACAGCCATAATTGTTTTTAAGGCTTCTGTTAATTGATTAGAGATATCTGCTTTGGCAGCAACTGTTTCTGCTGAAGCCCATGCACTTCTTAATTCTGCAATTTTTGCAAATACATCACTTTCATGTTCCATATAACCTTTTACTGTTTCTTGTAGGTTTGGAATTAAGTCAAATCTTCTTTTTAATTGAACATCAATTTGACTCCAAGCATTTTTTACTCTTTGTCTTAAAGTAACTAATTTGTTATACATTGCAATTACTGCGACAACTAAAACAACTAAGATAACTATTGCGATTATCATAGATTAATCTCCTCCTTTAAAAAATATTTTATCATATAGAAAAAATATATACAATAAAAAAGATAAATATTAGCATAAAATTAGCTTAGATCAAATATAATAATAATATATGGAAGAATTATGTAAATTCTGTAAAATTTGACAGAATTAAAATTATATAGTATAATAATGGTGTTGCTTATAAGAAATTGCCTATATATCAGGCAAAACAGCCATAGGCTGGTTTAAGGAGGTAACTATGATAAAAAGTAACGATAATGAAACAGCATCAATATCGGTAAAAAGAATAATAGGAATTTGCTTAATATTCTTATTTATCACAAGTATTTGTGTGTTTGCAGCCAATAAACAAGTAAAAAATGTAAAAATAGTATTATCAAATGGTTGCGAAATGGATGTTGTTACATCAAAAACAAAGGTATCAGATATTTTAGAAGAAAAGCATATAATATTATTACCTGAAGAAAAAGTAACTCCAGATGAAGACCAAACAGTTGGTGCTAATGGAGAAATTATAATAACAGAAAGAACTGCACAAGAAGAAGTAGCAGAAGCTGTTACAACTTCTAGTGAAGAAAATACAGTAAGCTTAGATTTAGAAACAGTTTCACAAGCGTATAACCCTATTACAGAAAAAATAGTTGTAGAAACAGTAGAAATACCTTATGAAACAATTACTAAAAAAGCAACAAATTCATCTAAAACTAGAGAACAAGTAATTCAAAAAGGTAAAAACGGAAAAAAAGAAGTTACTTATAGGGTAAAATATCAAAATAATAAAGAAATAGAAAGAAAAGAAATTAGTTCTAAAGTTATAGAAGAACCAGTAAATAAAGTTGTACAAGTAAAAGCAAAAGAAACATCAAGAGGTAGTGGTGCAATTAGAGCAACAGGAACAAAAGCACAATATCAAGCTTATGCAAAATCTAGATGTAAAGCATATGGTTGGTCTGATTATGATTTTGATTGCTTGGTATCTTTATGGAACAAAGAAAGTGGATGGAATCCTACTGCACATAACTCTAGATCAGGTGCACACGGAATTCCACAAGCATTACCAGCAAGTAAGATGGCTAAATACGGATCAGATTATATGACAGATTATAAAACTCAAATTGATTGGGGATTAAACTATATTAAAGGAAGATATGGATCACCATCAAAAGCTTGGAGTCATTCAAAATCTAAGGGATGGTATTAATAAAAATAAGGACGCACAATTAAATTGTGCGTCTTTTTCTTGTCTACACAAAAATTCTATAGTATAATTGAAAAAATTAGGAGGTAAAAATGAAATTAATATCATGGAATGTAAATGGCTTAAGAGCAGTAATGAATAAAGGATTTAAAGATTTTTTTGATAAAATAGATGCAGATATTTTTTGTATCCAAGAAACAAAGATGCAAGAAAATCAAGTTGATGACAACATAAAAGAGATCGTAAAAGAATATAATGCATATTGGAACAGTGCTGAAAAGAAAGGATATTCAGGAACAGCGATATTTTCTAAAGAAAAACCAATAAATGTAACATATGGAATTGGAAAAGAAGAACATGATAAAGAAGGAAGAGTTATAACATTAGAGTTTGAAAAATTTTATATGGTAAATATATATACTCCGAATTCAAAAAGAGAACTAGAAAGATTAGATTACAGACAAATTTGGGAAGATGAGATTAGAAAATATTTATTAAAATTAAATGCTGATAAACCAGTAATTATGTGTGGAGATTTAAATGTAGCACATAAAGAGATAGATTTAAAAAATCCTAAAACAAATAGAAGAAATGCAGGATTTACAGATGAAGAAAGAAATAAAATGACAGAATTACTTAATGCTGGATTTACAGATACATTCAGATATAAATATCCAGATGTAGAAGGTAAATATAGTTGGTGGTCATATATGTTTCATGCAAGAGAAAAAAATGCTGGATGGAGAATTGATTATTTTATAGTATCTAATTCACTAAAAGAAAATATTATAGATGCAAAAATACTAGATGATATTTATGGAAGTGATCATTGTCCAGTAGAACTAGATATTAATATATAGGGAGAATATTATGAAAGAGAAAAAATGGAAAAATTGGCTATATTGGTTTAGCCTTGCATTAGCAATAATTATAGTATTTAACTTTTTTAATAATTTTGAAAATTTAAAAACAGTTATTGGGAATTTTTTTAATGTTTTAAGCCCATTTTTGGCAGGTCTTTTAATTGCATATATACTATTTTTACCAACAAGAGGAATAGAAAAGAAAATTGAAAAGAGTAAGGTGAAATTTATTAGTAAAAAAGCTAGACCTCTTAGTGTTTTGCTAATTTATATAATAATTTTAGTAATTATTGTAATTGCAATGAAATTTTTAATACCAAAAGTATATGAAAGTATAGTAGAACTTATAAACAACTCCCAAAGTTATGTTACAAATATGATTAATAAGTTTTCAGAATTACCAGAAGATTCTTTCTTAAAGAAAGACTTTTTACAAGAAGCTATACAACAACTAAAGAATATAGATATTATGCAAGTTTTAAATTATATTGCCGGAATATTTAGTGTAGCAACAAGTGTATTAAATGTTTTTGTTGTAATAATAGTATCTGTATATGTTTTAGTAGAAAGAAGCAAATTAGTAAAAGCATTAAAAAGATTTGTTTATGCAATATTTAAAGATGATACTGCTAATAAAATAATAAGATATTTTAATAATAGTAACGAATACTTTTTTAAATTCTTATCTAGTCAGGTTTTAGACGGAATAGTAATTGGTATATTAACATCTATTGCAATGAGTATATTAGGTGTAAAATACGCAGTATTATTAGGATTCTTTATAGGATTATTTAATTTAATCCCATACTTCGGAGCAATATTTGCAGTAGCAATTTCTGCAATAATAACATTGCTTACAGGGGGATTGGTACAAGCAATCTGGATGCTTGTTATAGTTATAATTTTGCAACAAATAGATGCCAATATTATAAATCCGAAAATAGTTGGTGGATCATTAAAATTAAGCCCATTATTAGTAATATTTGCAGTAACCATAGGTGGAGCATATTTTGGAATTTTAGGAATGTTTTTAGGAGCACCAGTTGCAGCAATAATAAAACTTGTATTAACAGATATTATTGATTTTAAATTGGAAAAAAAGAAGATAAAAGAATAAAATTAAAGGATATAAAGGAATTAAGAAAATATTAATACTTTATATCCTTTTTTCTTAAGTTTTAAGATGATATAATATATACGAAATGATAAAAGAAAGAAAAGGGGTCATAACATGTATAATATTTTAGTTTGTGATGACGATAAAGAAATAGTAAAAGCAATAGAAATATATTTAGAAAAAGAAGGATACAAAATATATAAAGCTTATAATGGAAAAGAAGCACTAGATATAATAAATAAAACAGAATTACATTTGGTTATATTAGATATTATGATGCCAGAAATAGATGGAATATCAGTTGCAGAAACAGTAAGAGAAGACAAGGCAATTCCAATAATAATGCTTTCTGCAAAATCAGAAGATTATGACAAAATAAAAGGATTAAATGTAGGAGCAGATGACTATATTACTAAACCATTTAATCCTATGGAGCTAGTTGCAAGAGTAAATTCGCAAATTAGAAGATATACAAAATTGGGAAGTATTAATGCAAAAGAAGAAAGTGATAATATATATAAATCCGGAGAACTAATTATAGATGATAGTAAAAAAGAAGTAACAGTTGATGGAAAAAACATAAAAGTAACACCTACAGAGTATAATATTTTAAAATTTTTAACTAAAAACAAAGGAAAAGTATTTTCTATATCACAAATATATGAAAATGTGTGGGAAGAAGAATCATATGGAGCAGAAAATATAATTGCTGTACATATAAGACATATAAGAGAAAAAATAGAAATAAATCCACGCGAGCCTAAATATCTGAAAGTGATTTGGGGAATTGGATATAAAATAGAAAATATTTAAAAGGATGTGAAGATATGCGGAGAAAAAGAATTATTAACCAATCCGTTGTTAAAAATTATTTCTTTTCTAACATTACCAATTTTCTTGATGATTATTGCGATAGATGTAATTGTTATAGCATATTCTATAGATAATCCAGAAGTAAGGGAATCAACAAACTTTTATGATACAGATATGTTTATTTCTTCTTATATGGATGAGGTAACAAGAATAAGTACAAATGTTAATGATGAAATTGAAAATAATTTTGTATATGATGAATATGGATATATTATAGAGGAAGACGGAGAGAACATTAATAATAGCACACCAGTATATGTTCAAGATGGAGAATATAGAATATATTATCAAAGTAATCATATAAAAAAGAAATTTATTTATTTAGTAGTAGACTCAGAGAAAAAAATAGCATACACCAATATACAACAAACAGAACAAACTAATTCTATAAATGAATTAAAACAAGATTTAATATCAGAAAATAAGTATTGGTCAATTGCAGATAATAATATACAAACAAATATAGAAAGATTGTCAAAAGAAAATATAGTTTATAATCAAGATTTACAAGAGCTACAAACATTTTCTGAAAATAAAGAATATTATACCGCATATGATGAGACTGTTAAAAATTGGGACTCGTCAAATGACATAGGAATAACTAGTGCAGTATATTATCAAATGCAAGAGTTATATGGATTTTCATATACGACATTGATAGTAAGTATGATAATTGGAATTATAGAATTAATTTATTTAATATATAGTGTAGGACATTCAAAAGAAAAAGAGGGTATTAGTTTAACTTGGATAGATAAAATTCCATTAGAGATTTTAACAGTAATATATTTTATAATGTTATTTATAGAAACAATGCTTATGGCAAGTTGTGTGGTTATCTTAACTGTAGATGTTAATTTATCTTTAATGCTTATAGTAA
This sequence comes from uncultured Clostridia bacterium, assembly GCA_944390295.1. Taxonomy (GTDB): domain Bacteria; phylum Bacillota; class Clostridia; order TANB77; family CAG-508; genus Merdicola. The sequence goes on from CALXPV010000001.1 coordinate 19,048, forward strand.
TGAGTGGATATTTTACAGCCCTTAATGCGTTATATATTGCGGGAACTTTATTAAAAAGAATTAAATCAAATACAATTATAGCAAATACAATTTGTTATAGATTCCTTAAATGGGTTGGTAGAAAATTATCTAATTTAAAAAATGCTATTTTTACAAACTTAAAAATTAGTAGAAAAGTAGGAATATATTTTGCAGGAATAGTGATTGTATCGGCATTATTAATAGGAATATTTAGAGATTTTGGAATATTGCTAGATATAGTTTTTTGGATATGGTGCTACTACAAAATTATGAAAGAAGTAAATAAATTTAAAGAAATACATGATGCTACAGAAAAAATATATAAAGGCGATACAAATATAAAAATAGATGAGCATTTATATACAGGTCTTTTAAAAGAACTTGCTATGTATATAAATGATATTGCTGGAGGATTTACAAATGCGGTAAATGAGAGCATTAAAAGTGAAAGAATGAAAACAGAATTAATAACAAACGTTTCACATGATATAAAAACACCATTAACATCAATAATAAATTATGTAGATTTGCTAAAACAGGAAGATATTAAAGATGAAAAAGCAAAAGAATATATAGAAGTATTAGATAATAAATCACAAAGATTAAAAAAATTAATAGAAGATTTAGTAGAAGCATCAAAAGCTTCATCTGGAAATATAAAAATAACAAAAGAAGTCTTAAATGTTAATGAACTACTAAATCAAATAACTGGAGAATTTGAAGACAAATTTGAAAAAAGAGGCTTAAGAATAATTAGTAAATTACCAGAAGAAAAAGTATTTATTAAAGCTGATAGTAGATATTTATATAGAGTATTAGAAAATGTATATAGCAATGTTGCAAAATATGCAGAAGAAAATTCTAGAGTATATGTAGATTGCGTAATAGAAAATGATGACATAGCTATATATGTTAAAAATATATCGAAAGATGAATTAAATATTTCAGCAGATGAATTAATGCAAAGATTTGTAAGAGGAGATAAATCTAGAAATACAGAGGGAAGTGGACTAGGACTTTCTATTGCAAAAAGTTTAACAGAACTACAAGATGGAACATTTAATATACATTTAGATGGTGATTTATTTAAAGTGGCAATTAAATTTAAAAAAGTATAAATAAAGATACAGTATAGTTTTGGCTATACTGTTTTTTTTCGGTCGAAAACTTAAATTGGCAGAAACAAGGTGCTAGTGAGTTATATTGTTTGATAAAAATAATTTATAAAAAATATTGTTAAATTACAGAATTATGATATAATTTGCAGGAGAACAAATTATCGCTAAAGGAGAGAAAAATGCAAGAATTATTAGAAGGTTTAAATGACAAACAATATGAAGCTGTAGTAAATACAGAAGGACCATGTTTAGTAATAGCAGGAGCTGGAAGTGGAAAAACTAAAGTTTTAACACATAAAATAGCATATTTAATGGGAGAAAAAGATATAAAACCATGGAATATATTAGCAATAACTTTTACAAATAAAGCTGCAAACGAAATGAAAGAAAGAGTAGATGGATTAGTAGAAGGTGCAACAAAAGATATGTGGATTGGAACATTCCATTCTATTTGTGTAAGGATTCTAAGAAGATTTATAGATAGAATAGGATTTGATCATTCTTTTGTAATATTTGATACTTCAGACCAAAGAACACTTATTAAAGAATGTTTAAAAGATTTAAATATAGATGATAAGATGTTTACAGATAGAATTGTGCAATTTGAAATAAGTAATGCAAAAAATGATATGAAAGAGCCTGAACAATACGAAGCCCTAGCTAAAGGTGATTATAGAAAAGAAAAAATAGCATCTGTTTATAAACTATATCAAAGAAGATTAAAAGAAAATAATGCTATTGATTTTGATGATATAATCAATTTTGCAATAAAAATATTTAAAGAAAATGAAGATGTATTAGAATATTATGCAGATAAATTTAAATACATATTAGTAGACGAGTATCAAGATACAAATAAATCTCAATTTACTTTAATAAAGTTATTAGCACAAACACATGGAAATATAACAGTTGTGGGTGATAATGACCAAGGTATATATAGCTTTAGAGGTGCAGATATTAGCAATATTTTAAATTTTGAAAAAGATTTTAAAGGTACAAAAATAATAAAGCTAGAACAAAATTATAGATGTACTCAAAATATTTTAAATGCTGCAAATTCTGTAATAAAAAATAATGAAGTTAAATATAAAAAGAAATTATGGACAGAAAACGAAGAAGGAGCTTTACCTACATTTCATGTTTCAGATGATGAGTATGATGAAGGAAGATATATTGTTCAAGAAATAAACCATTTAAAAAGAGAAGAATATTATAAATACTCAGACTTTGCAATTCTTTATAGAATGAACTCACAATCAAGAGCTATAGAGGAAATTCTAAGAAGAGAAGACATTCCATATAAAATTGTTGGAGGACTAAAATTCTACGAAAGAAAAGAAATTAAAGATATAATTGCATATTTAAGATTAATTAATAATACATCAGATAATTTAGCATTAAAGAGAATTATAAATGAACCAAAAAGAGGAATAGGAAAAACAAGTTTAGATAAAATACAAGCAATTTCAGAACAATCTGGAATACCAATGTATGAAATTATAAAAGAAGCAGATAATTATGGTTTGACAAGAGTATATACAAATGCAAAACCTTTTATAGATGTAATAGAAGATTTAATAAGTAAAAAAGACGAATATACAATAACAGAATTAATTAAACATACATTAAAAGAAACAGGATACACAAAAGCATTAGAAGATGAAAATTCTATAGAGGCAGAAAATAGAATAGAAAACTTAGAAGAATTCTTAACAGTTGCAGTACAATTTGAAGATGAAGAAGCAGAAAATGATTTAAGTTCTTTCTTAGAAGGAATAACACTTTCAAGTGATATTGATGGAATGGATGATGAAGAAGAATCTGTAACACTAATGACATTACATTCTGCAAAAGGTCTAGAATTTCCCGTAGTATTTTTAGTAGGTATGGAAGAAGGAATATTCCCAGGATACAAATCTATTGGAGAACCAAAAGAACTAGAAGAAGAAAGACGTTTATGCTATGTTGGAATAACTAGAGCTAAAAACAATTTATATTTAACTTGTAGTAGACAAAGAACGATGTTTGGTTCAACAAGTTGTAATCCAGTATCTAGATTTATAAAAGAAATTCCAGAAGAAATGATGCTAGGAGCAGAAGAATTAGAAGAAAAACCAAAGAATTCGTTTGCAGATAGCAATTATGAATGGAGTTATGGAGGAACTACAAAATCATATAAAGTAGATATACCAAAAACAAAACAAGAACCAAGTTTTGCATTTAGATCTGCAGAAAGCTTTTTAGCGAAACTAAATAATAAAAACAAAGAACAAAATGTAGATTTAAGCAAATATAAAGAAGGACAAAGAATTTACCATAAAAGATTTGGCGAAGGAAATATTAGCAAAATCGAGCCAGAAGGTGATGACTTAAAATTAGATATACAATTTGATAAAGCTGGACATAAGAGATTAATGGCAAAATTTGCAAACTTAGAAGTTATTGAATAAAAGATTTTTAGGAGGGTTAAGCCCTCTTAAAAAATAAAAGGAGATAAAATGAAGAAAATATTAGTTGATATGGATGATGTAATTTGCGCACATGGTTTTATTGGCATAGTTAATGATTTTTTAGGAACAAATTATACAGAATATGATGCAAAATCATATTATATAAATGATTTAGTACCAAAAGAAAAAATGGATGACTGGGTAGAGTTTTATAAAACAAAAAATGTATATGACTATATGGAATTAAACCAAGATGTACAAGAAATATTAAAAAAATTAAATGATAAATATGAAGTATACATAGTAACTGCATATATTTTTAGAGATGATCCAAGCATATCTGGAGACCAACTAAAAAATAAATTTGACTACTTACAAAAGAATTTACCATTTATAAATCCAGAGAGATTTATATTTTTAACTGATAAATCACTTATTAAAGCAGATGTTAGAATAGATGATAATATTGAAAAATTAAATGGACCAGCAGAAACAAAACTACTATTTACTGCATATCATAATGAAAATATAAGTGATGAAGAGCTAAAGAAAGAGAGTATCCAAAGAGTTAATAATTGGAAAGAAATTGAGCAAATATTATTATAAGTTGGGTTAAAAGAGCTAATTTTTAAAATTAGCTCTTTTTTGAATAAAAAGGAAAACATAGGAAATAATAAACTTGAAGGAGTGATTAATATGCCAAATTTAAGTCAAATGGAATTACAAAATTTAAGACATTTTATAGGTGCACATGATACTGCTTATCAAAAATTAAATGAATATTCTGCACAAGCAGTAGATCCACAAATTAAACAAATCTTTGCAAAGTCTGCACAAGATGCCCTAAATACAAAACAAAAATTAATAAATTTTTTAAATAATTAGGAGGATATGATGAACGAGAAAGTAATGGTAAACGATATTTTATCAAATGTTAAATCTAGTCTTACAGCGTATCAAACCGCTATAACAGAAACAGAAAACATGGAACTTAGACAAACATTCCAACAATTAAGAAATAATGATGAGACTTTTCAATATGAGCTTTTTAAAGTAGCACAAGCAAAAGGTTATTATAAACCAGCGGCAAAAGCTACAATAACAGAAATTGATGAAGTTAAGAATAGCGTACAATAGTATATTGCTAAGGAGACAGCAAATTTTAAAAGCTGTCTCCTTAGTTTTCCGTAAGGGAAAAACACATAAGGAAGAAAAAGTAAGGAAAACGAAGAATAAATAAGCAAATAAGCAAAAAAATAAAAAAATAAGCAGATTTTACATTTTGAAGAAATAAACAAATTATTATAATATGTAATCATCGTGATAAAAAGGAGTGTTTACAATTATTAAGGGAAAGAAATTATTAATAAAATGTAGATCTTTAATGAAATTATTAGCAATATTAGCTATTGGAGGTTTAATAATATTTGCTGCAATAATGCTTATATATAAACCTATATATAGTGTTACATTAAATGGTGAGTTTATAGGATATTGTACAGATAAAACAGAAATGCAAAACAGAATAAATGCATATATGGATGAAGGTTCTGGAGAAAATGTTGCTTTCGTAGAAATTAGCGATTTGCCAGAATATAATATGTGCTTATTAAAAAAAGGATTAACAACAGATGATAATGGAATATTTAATAAAGTAATTTCTGGTGGAAAAAATTATTATACATATTATGCGTTAGTAGAAGATGATAAAGAAAAACTATATGTAAAGACTCTAGAAGAAGCAGAAAAAACACTTGAAGAATTAAAAGATAAAAAAAGTGCGAATATAGATGATATAACAATAGAAGAAAAATATGATACAGAACTTGCTAAATTAAGTTCTAAAGAAGATGCAGTATCAAAATTATATAAAGAAGAAAAGAAAGACTATAACAGAGTTATGCTAGCATCTACAAATAGAAGTATTAGTACTAGAGTAAGCACATCTACTAAAATAAGTAGTGGAAAAGCGAATTTAGGTATAAAACTAATAGAACCGGTAAAAGGAGTTATAACTGGAAGATATGCAGATATAAGTAGTGTAAGATCAAGTGCACATACAGGATTAGATATAGCAGCACCAAGAGGAACTAAAATTTCTGCAGCAGCATCAGGAACTGTTGTATTTGCAGGAACAAAAGGTTCTTTTGGAAAAATGGTAGTAATTTCTCATGGAAATGGAGTACAAACATATTATGCACATTGTAGTAGTTTATTAGTTTCAAAAGGAGATACTGTTAAACAAGGACAAGCAATAGCAAAAGTTGGAAAAACAGGAAATGCTACGGGAAATCACTTACATTTTGAAGTTAGAGTTAATGGACAAAGTTATAATCCACAAAAATATATATATTAAAATACAAAAAGACTTTACAAGTAATTGTAAAGTCTTTTATATAGTAGGAATTTTTATAAGAAGTGTTTATTTAATGTTTTTAATATATTAGATTTTATAACAATAGATCCATATTCTGTTAGTTTATGTCTAAACAAAGATGGACTATTGATACTTTTACCAAATTCAGTAATTGTAAATAAAAAAGTTTTTATATATGGATAATCTAAATTAATATCATCCATTAATAAATAATAATGGCTTTTGTATGTATAAAGAGAAAATTGTTTAGTAAAAGTAATAATATTTTTTAGATTTAAAGAATCTAAATGCTTTAAAAAGTCACAAAAATCATCAAATTTACTAAATTCATAAATAAGTATGTTAGAATCTAATTTATGCTTTTTTCTCTTAATTTGAATATTACGTTTTTTTGGTACAGGAGGTAAATCTATATCAGGCAAAGATCTAGTAACAGTGATAATAAAATTACCATCAATTGTTGCTAAAGCTTCAACCATAATTTTATAATCTTTTGTTGTAAAGCCAATCTGTTCTTCTGCTTCGTCTAGCATATCCATAAAAAGCCTTTGTGTATCTGAAGAATTAGACATAAAAGATTGATAATCTATATCATTGTCTTGTAAGTCTTGAAGATCCAAAATAATTCTTATTTTGTCATTATTTAATTTTTCAAACTTCATTACAATACCTCCTTGTAATATATTTTTATTATACTACATATAAAGCACATTTAAAATGAGTAATATATGGTAATAATATTATATTCTTCCTGTTTTAAAAGGTACATTTAATATAGCATAAAAACAATTAAAATAAAAGAAAAAAATGGAAAAAAACATAGAAATTTATTTAGGTAAAATGTTAAATTTGTCTTGAAAAAAGACCTTAATATATATATAATATTATGGAATTTAATTGTTAGTTTCCGTAAGGAAAGGGAGGAGCAATAATGGCAACAAAAGACAAAAATATATGGGTATTAATATTATTTATATTAGCAGGATTAGTAGTAGGAGGTTTACTAGGGGAACTAGCTTCTAGAGTAGATTTCTTATGGTGGTTAGGATATGGACAAACATTTGGCCTACAAGAACCACTAGTATTAGATATTAATTTACTAAAAATAACATTTGCATTAGTTGTTAAAGTAAATATTGCAAGTATTATAGGAATGCTATTAGCTATATTAATATACAAAAAAGTTTAATTTATAATGGGGGCAGAAAGGATTAAATATGATAATGAAAAAGCTCCCAAATTTAGAAAGACCATATGAAAAATTGGAATTGTATGGCGAAGCAAATTTGTCGAATTCGGAATTGTTGGCAATAATAATAAAGAATGGAACAAAGGATGAATCTGCTATTGGATTAGCACAAAAAGTATTAGATATAGGAAATGAGTGTAACAAAAACGATATTACATTTTTAGAAGAACTCTCTATCCAAGAATTAACAAAGATTAAAGGAATCGGACGAGTTAAAGCAATACAAATAAAAGCAGTATGCGAACTTGCAAAAAGAATAGGAAAACCAATTTATAAAGAAAGAATTACTATAAAAGGATCTGAAGATGTAGCCGAAATCTTTATGCAAGAATTAAGAAATGAGCGAAGAGAAGTAGCAAAGCTAATAATATTAAATAACAAAAATGTAATTATAAAAATAAAAGATATATCATTTGGTGGACAGAATTTTGTAATGATAGAGCCAAAGGAAATTTTTACAGATGTAATAAAAATGCAAGCACAAAGAATAATACTTATACATAATCATCCAAGTGGTGATCCTACGCCAAGTAAAGAGGACATAATACTAACAAGAAGAGTAAATGAAGCATCAAGATTACTTGGAATATCTTTTTTAGACCATATAATAATAGGGAACAATAATTACGAAAGTATTTTTGCAATAATGAGAAAGAAAGGACTGTTTTAATATGTTTAATTTTTTAAATCTTAATTCTAAAGATATTGGTATAGATTTAGGAACAGCAAATTTATTAGTAACTTTAAAAGGAAAAGGAATTGTACTTAAAGAACCATCAGTTGTAGCAATAGATAAACGTTCTGGTGAAATAATGGCAACTGGTTATGAAGCAAAAGAAATGCTAGGAAGAACACCAGAAACAATAAAAGCTGTTAGACCATTAAGAGACGGAGTTATAGCAGATTTTACAGCTACAGAGTTAATGCTTAAAAATATAATAAAAAAAGTATGCAGACAAAATAATGTTGGAAAACCAAGAGTATTAGTTGGAGTGCCATCAGGTATAACAGAAGTAGAAGAAAGAGCTGTAGAAGAAGCAGTTATGCAAGCAGGAGCAAAGGAAGTATATTTAATAGAAGAACCAATGGCTGCTGCGATAGGTGCAAATTTAGATGTATCAGAACCTAGTGGAAATATAATTGTAGATATTGGTGGAGGAACAACAGAAGTTGCAGTAGTTTCTTTAGGAGGAATTGTAATTAGTCATTCCCTAAGGATTGCAGGAGACGAATTAGATGAAGATATTATAAATTATGTAAAAAGAGAATATAACTTAGCTATAGGAGATACAACAGCAGAAGACATTAAAAAAGAAATTGGATGTGCACTTCCACTTATGACAGAAATGACAATGGAAGTTACAGGAAGAGATTTAAATACAGGTCTTCCAAGAAATATTGTTATTACATCTAGTAATGTACAAGAAGCTATAGCAGTTTCAATAAATGAAATTATAGAAACAGTAAAAACAACATTGGAAAAGACGCCACCAGAACTTGCATCAGACATAATGGAAAAAGGAATTGTTTTAGCAGGTGGAGGAGCATTAATTAAAAATCTAGATAAATTATTAAGCGAAAAAACTGGAATGCCAGTATATGTAGCTGAAGATCCATTAGATTGCGTTGTAAAAGGAACAGGAAAAACATTAGAGAATATAGAAAAACTAAGAACAGTATTAATAAATGCAAGAAAAAGATCTTAAATTTTACATTAGAGAAAGGAAGTAAGGAATGTATAAAAATAAAAAAAGTGGTGCTATAGGTATAGTAGTTACAGTAATAATATTAATTTTATTAGTGGTCTTATCAAATATTAATATAGAAAAATTAACTGTTGTAGAAAACGTATTTAGCACAATAGTAATGCCTTTCCAAAATGGTTTTACAATGCTTAAAAATAAAATTTCTGGGAATGATACATTTTTTACAGATTTAGATAATTTAAAAACAGAAAATGAAGAACTAAAACAAAAAAATAGTGAATTAGAACAATCTTTAAGAGAATTAGAGATAATTAAAGCAGAAAATGCAACATTAAAAGAACAAATGAATTTAAAAGAGAAATATGGAGAATATCAAACAGTTTCTGGATATGTAATTAATAGAGATATAAGTAATTATACTGGAATGGTTGTTATAAATGTTGGATCAAACGATGGTGTTAAACCAAACATGACAGTAATTGCAGATAAGGGACTAGTAGGAAATGTAGTATCTGTTACAGAAAATACAGCAAAAGTTCAAACAATAGTAGATCCAGCAAGTTCAGTAAGTTGCATAATAAATACATCAAAAGATGCTTTTATAACAAAAGGAAGCATAAATAGTGGAAGAGAGATAAAAGCAACATATATTCCAACAGATGCAGTTTTAGTACAAGATACAAGCGTTGAAACATCTGGATTAGGTGGAATATATCCAAAAGGAATACATGTTGGAACAATAAAAGAAGTTGTAAATACTCAAAACCCAACAGATAAATATGCAATAATAGAAACAGCTGTAGACTTTTCTAAATTAGATACAGTCTTAGTAATATTAAACTAATGAAAGGAGCTAAAATGAAAAAAACAGTATCATTTTTAATAATATTTTTAGTTTTCCTTATAATTTACTTTTTGCAAGTTAATTTCTTTACATGGTTTAATATTGCAGGAGTAAAGCCAAACTTATTTGTAGTATTAATATTAGTTGTAGGATTATTTGCGGGAAAAAATGTTGGAACGTCTACAGGAATCGTTGTAGGTCTGCTTTTAGATATATTTATAAGCAAGAAGATAGGAATTACAGCGATTACGCTTGGAATAATAGGTTTTATAGGTGCATTATTAGATAAGAACTTTTCAAAAGATAGTAAACTTACTATAGTTTTAATGGTTATTTTAACAACAATAATTTTCGAGGTTTTAAACTATTTTATTAATGCAGTTATATTTTCTTATTCATTAGAAATTGCAACATTCGTAGTAAAATTATTAATAGAAATAGTGTTTAATATATTAATAACAATTATATTTTATCCATTAATACAAAAATCTGGATTTGCATTAGAAGAAAGATTTAAAGAAACAAGAATCTTAACAAGATATTTTTAAAATGCAATTACTGAATTTATTATCTATATAAAAAGATGATAATAGATACGCTATAGGGTAAATTTAAAACAATAAATATAACAAGATTGGAAGTGATTAATTGAGCTACAAACCAAATTTTAAATTAAGGTTTAACTTTCTAACCACAGTCATTTATATACTTGGTATAGTATTGTTGCTACAGCTTTTTAATCTGCAAATTGTACATGGGGAAGAATATAGGGAACAATCAAATACAAGATTAACTAGAGAAAGTACAATAAAAGCTGATAGAGGTTCAATTTTAGATAAATCTGGAAATACAATAGTAGGAAATAGTATGGGATTTAGTGTTGATTTATATAAAACGAAAATAGATGATAAAACATTAAATGAAACTATACTAAAGATTATTACAGTACTAGAGCAAAACGGAGATTCATATATAGATGATTTCATTATAAATGTAAATCCATATACATTTACTACTGATAATGCGGAAACGATTAGTAAATTTAAAAAGAAACATGACATAGACGAAAATGCAACAGCAGAACAATGTTTTAATGCAATGAAAGAAGAGTACGAAATAGAAAATACAGATCCTATAGAAGCAAGAAAAATAATGGCAATAAGATATGCAATACAAACAGAAGGATATAGTAGTACTAGACCATTACAAATTGCTAACAATATAACAAGACAATCTGCATTAATATTTAATGAAAGGTCAGCTGAGTTTCCAGGGATTAATGTTGTGGTAGAACCGATAAGAAATTATACTCAAGGTACAACAGCTTCACATATTGTTGGTTATACAGGAAAAATCAGTTCTGAAGAATTGAAAACAAGAAAAGATACTTATGATCAAGATGATATAATAGGAAAAACAGGAATAGAATCAGCTTTTGAAGAGTATTTAAAAGGTGAAGATGGTGTAAAACAAATAGACATGACAGTTGAAGGAACTGTTCAAGAGGAATATGTAACAAAAGAAGCTGTAAAAGGGTCAGATGTAGTACTTACAATAGACTTGAATTTACAAAAAGTTACAGAAGAAGCACTAGCAAATAGTATAAATAAGATAAATAGTGGAGGATATTCTAAAAGATATGAAACTAACGCAGGTGCTGCAGTAGTTATGGAAGTTAAAACTGGAAAAATTTTAGCAATGGCAAGTTATCCAACTTATAACCCACAAGATTTTGTTGGAACGATTTCAACTGACACATGGAATTCATATATAAATAACCCAGATAAACCGCTAAGAAATAAAGCTGTTCAAGATGCTTATCCACCAGGATCAATATTCAAAATGGTTACAGCGATAACTGGACTAGAAACAGGAGTAACAAATACAAAAGAAAGGGTTAGAGATACAGGAGTATTTCATAAGTATAACGAAAGTTGGAGATGCTGGCAAAGAGGTGGACATGGTTGGGTAAATATAACAACAGCAATAGAAAAATCTTGTAACTATTTCTTTTATACAATAGGTACTAGAATGAATATAGATGATCTTGAAAAATATGCTAGATATTTCGGACTTGGAGAAAAGACAGGAGTAGAACTACCGAGTGAATCAGCAGGAACAGTTGCTTCTAAAGGAGCTGCAGAAAAAGCTGGTAGAGGTTGGTATGCTGGAGATATGATGTCTGCTGTAATTGGTCAAAGTTATAATTCTTTTACACCTCTACAAATGGCAAAATGTATAAGCATGATTGCAAATGATGGTAAAGTAGTAAATCCAACAATAGTAGAATCTGTAATAAAAGCAGATGGAACTGAAGTGAATAAAGATGAAGTAGAAAAAACAATAAATGAAAAATTAGGAATAACAGATACAGGAACAGAAGATTTAAATATTTCTAAAGAAAGTATAAATGTTGCAAAAGAAGGTATGAAGTCTGTTACTTCTGATGAAGCTGGTACAGCATATAGTGTATTTAAAAACTTCCCAATAGAAGTAGGAGGTAAAACAGGTTCAGCAGAAACTGCAAGTGGTGCTGGAAATGGTAAAACACATGCATGGTTTGCAGGATTTGCACCATATGATGATCCAGAAATTGCGGTAGTAGTTTTTATAGATAATGGTGGACATGGTTGGTATACAGGAGAAACAGTAAGAACTATTATGGAACAATATTTTGGAATGAATACAACTCAAGTTCAAGAAGACATGACTCAAACACCTTATGTTGAAACCTACAGATAACAAAAGAAAAAAGGAATTATCCTAAAGAATTTATAGTATGGGAATACTCCCATACTATAAAAATGAAGTTAAATGGAGGTAGAAGATGGCACAGTATGTAACGATTAACTTGAAAAAAGATGTAATAGTAATGAAAATAAGTGATAAAGCAAGCGAAGAAGATACATTAAAAAGTTTAAAAAAGAAATTACCAGAACTTAAGAAACTATATCAAAAAGAAAAAACACCAATATTTGTAACTGGAAAAATTTTAAGAAATAAAGAATTAAGAGAAATTCAAGAACTTATTCAAAAAACTATAGATGTAGAAGTAGAATTTGATACACCTAAAGCATTAGGGCTACACGGAATTAAAAGAACATATAATCAAGATGTTGGAATTTCAGAAGCTAAAATTCATAGAGGATCATTAAGGTCTGGACAAAGATTAGAATTTGAAGGAACATTAATTATATTAGGAGATGTAAATGATGGAGCAGAAGCAATAGCTGGAGAGAATGTAATTGTTGTTGGAACTTTAAGAGGACTAGCACATGCAGGAGCTAAAGGAAACAAACAAGCAATTATAGCTGCAAATAAAATAGAAAGCCCACAAATAAGAATATCTAATATAATTAAAGAAATGGAAAGAAATGACGATGATTATAATGTTGCATTAACTTATGCATCTGTAGAAGATGATAGAATTATTGTTGAATAAATAAAAACGAACAGAAAAAGATTCTGTTCGTTTTTTGCATAGTAAGGTTACATATTAAAATTAAGATAAAAGAAGTAAAACAAGACAGAAAAAAACACCTTTATCGCTACTTTTTTCATTATATAGAATAAATAATAAAACAATAATTAATAAATCATCAAAAGAAATAGAAAAGCCTAGCAAAGATATTTTTTCTACATCTTCTTCTAGTTTGATATCTTTTGATGTATTATTATTTTTTTTAGTATGACTTTCTTCATGGTAAGAAAAATGATTTTGCTTTAAATAGGGTGGATATCTATACATTATTATTATCACCACCGGTTAGTATCATTATCGTTTTTAAACATTTCTAGTAAAGGTGCTAGCTTTAGTAGCTGAACATATTGATCTACTTTACTTTGTCTACTTTGTCGTAAAAAAGGCTTTAAAGCTAAAAGTAAATTAGAACTTGAATTAGATTTAGAAGAATTCATCTTTTCCATAATAGTTTTCATTTTTAAGATTGTATCTAAATCTATATCTGGATTAGAATTATTATCATTTTTATTAGAGTCATTAGAACCATTAGAACTATTAAAACTATCTAAAAGCTGTTTTAACATGTCTGGATTTATATTGTTTCCATCAGATGAATTAATATTTTTCGAAAGATTATTTAATAAATCAGATAAATTATCATTCATAATGGTTCACCTCCTATTTTTAAATTATTTATTTTCGTTGTTTAAATTATCTTTCAATTTTGCTATAATTTCATCTTTGTTTTCAGATTTCATAATTTTATTTGCTATTTCCATACTTTTATTTAAATCTTCTTTGCTTACAGTAGAGAAGAGTTTCATTAATTTTGCCATATCAATATTATCCATAAAAACCTCCATTTAAAATCTTAATATAATATATGTTATTATATTAAGAAATAAGAATAAATGTTAATTTTTTTAAAAGAAATATAATTGTAAAAAATGTCGAAAATTCTATTTCCGTTAGGAAAAATTTTCAAAAAAAATAGAATTAACATAAAAAAAGAAGAAATCTCGTAAAACCATTGAAAAATAAGGAAAAAAAGTTTATAATGGTATTATATGGAGTATTATATTTTTTAGGAGGAGAAATATGAAGAAGGATCTATTAAACAAGTTAATTGCAGCAATTACAGTAGTTTGTTTAATGATGACATATGTTACAACATTAACTAACTCTGTTTTCGCAGCATACGAAGAATTAGAAAAACAAGGAATTGTATCAAATAACAAAAATGTTGAGTTTGATGCATACTTCAAGGAAGGGGAAACAAATAAACACAGCATAAGTGCAGATATATTTACAGAACAAAAACTTTATGTGAAAGTAAATGTTAAAAATGTGGGATATCTAGCAAATGCAGTAATTAGTATTGATTCTCCAAACTATGCAATAAAAAATACTTTCGCAGGAAATGAAAATGTAAAATCAATTGATTATGCAAATAATCAATTTACATTAAATCAAATTGAAGCTGGCAAAGATGTAGAAATAGAAATACCAGTTCAATTTGTAAGAAATGACAATATGAATTTAGATTATTTTGCTAAAGAAACAAAATTAAATTTAACCGGTACATATTTTGATGAGAATGGAAAAGAAAGAAATATCAAATCTAGCATAGACACTAGATTAGATTGGAGTGCGAACAAAAATGCAAAAATTTTTCAAGATGTAAGAAAATATGGAAGATATGAAACAGAAGATGCTTCTGGAGTATATATGCAAACAGAATTAACTTCATTATTAGAAAACAATGCACTTCCTATTAAAAGTACTAAAATTAATGTTAGTGTTCCAAAAATTGCGGATAAATTACCAGAAGAAATCAGAATATTTGTAAATACAACAGCAACAAATGGTGATTCAGATGGAATAATGTTTACAAACGATATGTGGTCATATAACAAAGACACAGGAATGTTAGAAGTAAATATTAATAATGAAGAAACAGATAATCAAGTAGTATGGAAACAAGGAGAAGACAAGCTTTATATAACATATATCTATAAAGATACTGAACTTGCACCTGTAAAAGTTAATTTAAATGCAGATGTAACAATACAAACATATGTAGATGAATCTGAAGTAAAAGCAAACGAAAACAAAGAAATTGAACTTAAAGAAGAAAAAAATAATCTTGTAGATTTACAAACATCTGCAACACAAGAAATAAACAAAGGTTATATGTATGCAAATAATAAATATGAGACTACATATAGCTCTATAATTAATGCAAATATAGCATATGCTGATGCAGTAGAAAGAATTGTAATAAATGATAAAAATCCACAATTTATAATGGATGAAGATGAGATGATCCAAGCTTCAAATAATATATATTATAAATCTATTTCTTTAAAGAAAAATATATTTGACAAACTATTAGGAGAAAATGGAACAATAGAAATATTTGATCAAAATAATAAAAAAATTGGAGGAATAGATAAAAATACAGAAGCAGACGAAAATGGTAATATTAATATAGAAATTAATAACCAAAATGTTTCTGAAATAAGAATTGAAACTTCAAAACCATTGACAGAAGGAATTTTAACATTAAATTTAAATAAAGCTGTAAAATCTAAAACATCATTAAATAGAGCTACAGTACATGCAATTAAGTCAATGGACACAATTGCAAGTGGTGAAATCCAATTTAAAGATATGATAATGAAATTAGCAGAAGTAAAAGCTACTACAAATTTAAAAGAAACATCAACAAGAGCAGAATTATATATAAATAATACAAACTTAACAACAACTGCTAAAAATGAAAATGTAGAAATAAAAGTAATATTAAAATCAAATGACAACACATGTGATTTATATCAAAATCCAACAGTAGAAATTAGATTACCTAACGAAATAGAAAATTTAGAAATAAAGACAATAAACTTATTATATAATGAAGGAATTACGATAAAATCATATGATGTTATTACAAATAAAAATGGAGAAAAAGTTATAAGAGTAAATATGCAAGGTGAACAAACAGAATTTGTTACAGACATAAGTAAAGGTATAAACCTTGTAATAAATACAGATATTACATTAAAAAGAACAGCGGCAAGTAATAATAAAGAAGCAACTTTAAAAATAACAAACGAAAAAGCTATACAATATGAAAATGATGGAACATACAAATTACCAATGAACATATATGCTCCTCAAGGAGTTGTATTATTAAGTAGTGTTTCTAATTTTGATAATGATAATGATGAAGTAGTATCTTTGGCAAATAAAGAACAAGCTGGAAAAATAGAAACAATGGCAAAAGCTAAAGAAGTAACATTAAAAGCTACAGTAATCAATAACTATGGAAAAGATATTAAAAATCCAAAAATATTAGGAAGAATTCCTTTCGAAGGAAACAAAAAGACAAATGGTGAAGATTTAGGAACAACATTAAATACAGTAGTAACATCTGGTATAGGAGTTTCTGGAATAGATTCAAAATATGTAACTATATATTATAGTGAAAATGGAGAAGCTACAGAAGACTTGAATAATGCAGAAAACGGATGGACTACAAAAGTTTCAGATTGGAGCAAAGTAAGATCTTATTTAGTAGAATTAAAAGATTATACAATGCCACAAGCAACATCATTTGATATGGCTTATAAAGTACAAGTACCAGGAAACTTAAATCATAATGAAAATGCTTTTGGAACATATACAGTATTTTATGATGATGTCGAAGGAGACCAAGTAATTCCTCAAAAAACTATAGCACCAACAGTTGGTGTATCAACAGGAAAAGGCCCAGAATTAAACGCTGAAGTAATTGCTAATGCAGAAAATACAGCATCAACACAAGATGTAATAGAATACAAAGTAAAAGTTAAAAATGATGGAGAAGTTGATGCAACAAATGCAAAAGTAAGAGTAAATCTTCCAGAAATGGTTGATTATGCAGAATTTATTCAAGAAGCAATGGGAAGCAGATATGAAGTAAGACCAGAAATAAGAACTGTAGAAGTAAGTGTAGGAGATATAAAAGTAGGTGAAACTAAAGAAGCTTCATTTACAATAAAAGCAAATAAAGAGGGAAACTTTAAATTAACAGTTGAACTTGTAGCAGATAATTTAGAAAAACCATCACAAGTAGAAACAGCAGAATTACAAATAACAAAAGCAAGCTTTTACATTGAATTCTTAACACCAACAGAAGAAAATTCAAGTGTTGGTAGTCAAATAGAATACTATTTAAATATTTCTAATGCAACAGAAGAAAAAATAAATAATGTAGAAGCTACAGTAAATCTTCCAGAAAATGTTGAATATGTTGAAGCATTTTCACAAGGATATGCAGGTGATGACCAATCAACAGATGGTGTAAAATACGATGAAAAAGAAAAGAAAATAACATTTGATGTTGGAGATATAGAAGCAAACTCAGGAGCTGCTAGAAACTTCATATTTAGAGTAAAACCAACTAAAGAAGAAACAGTTAATATGCAAGTAGAAGTTTCTGGAAATAATGTAGCAAATCAAAAGAGTGAAATAATTAGACATACAGTTGGTAAAGGAAAATTAGATGTTACAACATCAACAGACGTAGATAAAGAATACTTACAACTTGGAGATGAAATTACATACACTGTAAGAGTAAAAAATACAAGTTCAGGTATAATTAAAAATGTTAAAGTATCAGTAACATTACCAGAAAACTTAAAATATTTAAATACTACTTATTCAATAGATGACTTACAAATATTTGATGGATACTTACTAGAAAACAGAGTTTCAAGTGCTACAGTAGATTTAAATGCTGGAGAAACACTTATATTTGTAGTAAAAGCAGCAGTAAATAAAATTACAGATCCATCAAAAGAGGAAGAAGATTCAACAGTAGAAATAGATGTTGAAGGAGACGACACAGATAAGTTTGAAGATGAAATAACAAACAAAATAGAAAATGACGATGTTCAAGATGGAAGTACATTTAGAATTTCTGGTAGCGTATGGTATGACGAAAACAGAAATGGAACTAAAGATAATAACGAAAGATTACTTTCTGGAATACCAGTAGAACTAGTTGATGCAGAAACAGGAAAGTCTGTAAGAAATTCAAATGGTGATGACATTACAGCAACAACAGATAATAATGGTGAATACATATTATCAGACATAATAAAAGGTAAATATATAGTTAAATTCCAATATGACAATTCTACATATTCTATTACAGAATATAGAAAACAAGGAATTGACGATGATGTAAACTCAGATGCAATTAATACTACAGAAAATAATGGAATTGCTATTACAGATAGTTTAGATATTACAGATTCTAGTATGAGTAATATAGACTTAGGATTAACAACAAAAGGTATATTTGATTTAGAACTTGATAAATCAATAACTAAAGTTCAAACAGCAGATGGAAAAAATACAAAATCAACAGATCTTGAAAAAGATAAAATTACAAAAATTGATGTAGATGGAAAAAGAGCAGATAGTACAAATGCAGTTATCGAATATACAATTACAATTACAAACAAAGGTAATGTACCAGGATATGCTAAGAAAGTAGTAGACTATATACCAGAACAATTAGAATTTAGCTCAAACTTAAATAAAGATTGGTATATGTCAGGTGACGTTGCTGTAAATACAAGCTTAGAAAACGAAATAATTAATCCTGGAGAATCTAAAGAACTTAAATTAATCTTAACTAAGAAAGTAGGAGAAGAAGTAATAGATACTATTACAAACAAAGCAGAAATAACAGAATCTTATAATGATCAAGGTTTACTTGATGAAACATCAAATGAAGATCAAGAAAGATCATCAGCAAACGTAATTGTGGGAATAAAAACAGGTGGACCTGTAACATACATAACATTAACATTAGCAATATTCGCAATTATCGGATGCGGAGCATACCTAATAAATAAAAAGGTATTAAATAAGTAAGGAAAGGAGGATGGAAATTATGAAAAGATTAAGAAATATTATACTTGCAATATCAATAATATTACCAATGATAATAACATTAATGTATTTTTCAACAATTTCAACAGCTAGCTCTTTTACATATAACTATGATAGAAATGGAGCTCCTCCTTTTACAACGACTATAAATGGAAGAAGCACAGAAGTTTATTGTTCACAACATGGTGGATCACTATGGTCAGCATTTGGAGATATAACTTTTACAAGCCAAGCTACAAAAACAATGAGTGCAGGGCTAGCATATGCATTTTCACAATGTTCAAACATAAATTCTAGACAATATTTAGTATGGCTATCAAACATATCAAACAATATAGCTGATATAACTGGAAATGAACATGGAAAAGGAAACCTTGATGATGCAAAAGTACAATATGCTAAAATAGACGGTTTTAATTCATATTACAACAATTTACAAAGTTATGGAAAAGATATAACTTTTGAAGATACAGATGCAGGTTTACAAAGTTCTTCAGATGATACATTTAAATTGGGCCCATTTAAATTAAACTTTTATAAGAGTGAATATTCAAAAATTTCTAGATTATATTTACAAACAGATGATAATAGACAAATAGATATAAATCAAGTTAACTTTGGAGGATATACAGGAACTGTAGCAGATATAGATTCTGGTGAAGAATTTTATATAATATTATCAAAATCTGAAGCAGGAAATTCAACAAAAGTAAGATTGAAAGCAGATTATTCATACATAGAAGCATCTGGTACATATACACAATATATACCAAACAAAGAAACTATGTATGGAAAAACAGTACAGCGTTTAGTAACAATTGACTATCATTCAGAAGGTAAAAGTGATACTGCTACTGGAGAAGAAATAGTATTAACGATTGACTTGGCTGGTAAAGTATTCATAGATTATCCAGCAGGAAAAAATTTGGATCCAGACGGTATTTTAAGTTCTGGAGACAAAATGCTACCAGACATAGAAGTAACATTATTTGATGCTTCAGGAAAACAAGTAGAAAAAGACGGATTACAAAATCCAACTAAGACAGATAATGATGGTTACTATGAATTTAAGGACTTACCAGCAACACAAGAATACTATGTAAGATTTAAATATAATGGTCAAATTTATGAACCAACAACATATCAAAGAGTAAGTAAAGTAATAGATACCCAAGGAAATATGGGACCAACTACAATTGCAGAAAGATCTTATGCTACAGATGGTAAACAAAACAGAAAAGACTTCAACAATAAATTTACACCAGTAGATAGTACACATACTGTACCAGATAGAGATGATGTAAATAATGAAGCATTTAAGATTTATGCTTATACAGGTCCAAATGGTATGGAAGACTTATTATACTATGGTGTTAAAAATTCTAAAGAAGAATTAATGAATATCAACTTTGGTATTATCGAAAGAGAAAAATTTGATATGAACTTAAGAAAAGATTTAGTAAAAGTTGATATGACAATAAATGGTAAGAGCCATACATATGAATATAACGGAACTGATCAAGTATTAGATATATCAATAAGAGGTGTTGATATTCCAGATTACAATAGAGCAATAAGATCATCAGACTTAGCTTATAAAGCAAATGATGACAATGCAGACGATAAGTTAAAAGTATTTGTAACATACAAGATTCAATTATTTAATGAATCAATGGGGGAAATCTCAGGACATATAACAGACTTAAATGATTACTATGATACATCATATGAATATCTAAGATCTTGGGATGAAAACAACAAAGAAATAACTTGGGAACAAGTAGGAGATATTTCAGGAAATAGAAAAACATATCATAAAATGCATACAACTTCATTAGCTAATGAAGGAATTACAGATAGAAAATGGATATTTGTTGAGTACAAAGTATCTAATGATACATTAAGAGACTTATTAGAGAAAAACGATGGTGAAGGCGAAACAGAAGAAAACTTTGCAGAAATTGCCGGATATAGAAATACTTATACAAATGATAAGAAAGACCTAAACGGACAATTAATAGTAAGTGCTGGAGAGAATGCAGGATTAATAGATATAGATTCTACACCTGCTAATATGAATCCAACAGATAAAGAAGTTCAAGACTTTGTTGCATACTCAAAAACAGATGAATATCAAAACTTAGGTGGAGAAGAAAAAACTTCAATGAGAAACGAAGTATTTGAAGATGATGCGGATGCTGCTCCTGGATTAAGAATAACTAAAGACGATACAAATAAAAGACAATTAACAGGAAGCATATTTGAAGATGCAGCACTTGAAGAAAAATTAAAAGAAAATGAAAGAATTGGTAATGGTTCACTAGATAATGGTGAAAATATGGTAGAACAAGTAAAAGTAGAATTAATATGTACAAATCCAGATGTGGCAACGAAAGAAGTTAGAGCAGATGCAGATGGAAATTACTTAATTACAGATTATATTCCAGGAGACTACACTATAAAATTCACATATGGAGATTATGAAGTATTAAAATCTACAAATAATAAAAATATGTATACTGGACAAGATTATAAATCTACATTATATTATGAAGAAAATTATCAAGATGATGCAAAACACTGGTACAATAATAATGTAGATACAAGAGCAAATGATGCTAAGGATGATCAAACTAGAAGAGAAGAAGTTAATAATTATAGTAAAGACTTAAAATATACGAATGCAACATTATTAAATTCTGAAAATACTGCTGACGAAGCAACATTAAGAGCTTTAGCAGAAAAAACTCAAATGACAGCGAATACAGCAGAAATGGCAATGGAAATTGAGTATGTAGGACAAGAAAAAACAAATTATTTAGTTAAAAATATTGACCTTGGTATTATAGAAAGACCTCGTTCAGATATATTAGTTGAAAAGAGAGTTGCAAACTTAAAATTAACAACAGCAGGAGATGGACAAACAATATTTGATACAAATCAAAGTGTAACAGACTTAACATGGAAGGCAAATGAAAGAAATGCTAGAGATAAAACAAAAATTGACAGGGGATTAATTCAAGCAACTATAGATGAAAACTTAATCCATGGTGCTAGTCTAGAAATAATATTTGCTATTAAAGTAACAAATACTGGTGAAACAGATTATACAGATGAAACTTATTACAATACTGGTGTTATAACAAATAAAAATAATATAGTAACATTAGATACAGCAAATGTTATAGATTACGTTTCAAACAACTTATCTTTTGACCAAACAAGAAATACAGAATGGCAAGAAGTAGCAGATAAAACAACATTAACATCAGGAACAGACCCATATATTAAACCAATAGATGCTACTGCAGAACAATTTAATGGATTACAAAAAGTTGTTATAGCAAATGCTAATAACCCAATTTTACAAGCAGATCCATTAGTTCCTGAGAATGCCAAAAATAAGGCTGGAAAACAATCTTCTACACCAGAATCAACAATCTTATTAACTCAAGTAATAGCTTCTGATGGAACTACAGCAGATGACACAGAATATGAAAACACAACAGAAGTTTATGAAACAATAACAACTAATGGTAGAAGAACATATAATGCAAGAATTGTATCAATACCTGGTAACTTTAATATAGATGAACCAGATACAGCAAAATCTGAAAGAGTATCAATTGTACCACCATTTGGTGCAATGGATGTATTAAAATATACATTAATAGCAGTATTTGCAATTGGAGTATTAGCTGTAGGTATATTTGTAATAAAAAGAAAAGTTGTTGACAAAAAATAACATAAATAAGAAAAGGTAGATTTTTAAAATCTACCTTTTTTTAATGTATACTATTGAAAAAGATATTATGGTGTGATATAAAATTGTCATTAGCAGATGTATCAGTATATGCAAAATTTGTAAGAAAATGAAGAAAAAAAAGATGAAACACCAAAAAACAGGTGTTGCAAGTTATTTAACAGTAGGCGTAGGAGTTGCAGTTATTTCAACAAATAGCTGTAGTTTATTTAAGAAAAAGAAATGCTTAAGTAAAGTGTTAAAATAAAAGGGATAGACTTGCTATATAAGTCTATCCTTAATATTTTGGAGAGGATTATGGCAAAACATTTTAAAGAGAAAGAAAAGAAGCCACATAGATTGCTTCGCATAATTTTAATTATGCTAATTATAATATCTGTTACATACATAATTAAATATTTTATAGATAGAAATGCAACAAATCATGAAAGTGACGTGTTAGATTCTATAGAAATTGATGAAAAACAGATAACAGATGATACAACCGAAAGAATGTTACAAATAAAAGAACTTCAAAAAGAAAATTCGGATATAGTTGGCTGGCTAGAAATAGAAGGAACTAATATAAATTATCCTGTGCTACAAGGTGATGATAATAGTTATTATATGACTCATAATTATAAAAGAGAAACAACATCATCAGGCTCATTATTTTTAGATAAAGACTATGATTGGGATATACCAAGCAGTAATTTATTAATTTATGGACATAATAATCTAGATGGATTAATGTTTCAAGAATTATTAAAATATGAAGATGAAGATTTTTATAAAGAGCATCCAACATTTAGATTTACAACAGCAGATGAAGATTCAGAATATGAGATAATATCTGCATTTAGATCAAAAGTTTATTATAAATCTGAAAAAAATGTATTTAGATATTATTATTTTATAAATGCAGAAAATGAGAAAGAGTACAATGAATTTGTTGATTCTGCAAAAGAAAACTCACTTTATGATACAGGAAAAACAGCCGAATATGGAGACCAATTAATGACTTTATCTACTTGTGCATATCATATAGAAGATGGTAGATTTGCAGTGGTGGCAAGGGAAAAAGAAGATTGATAGAATTTTTGGTAGATAAAAAGTATTTTTTCTAAATCTATTTTTTTATTGCAAAAAAAATATTGTTATGATATAAAGTTAATAAATAGATAAAAGTTTATGAATAACGAAAGAAAATAATAACTCTTTTCAAAATTTAATTATTGGTATTTATATTATATATATAAATATAATTGTGTTGAAAGGGGAGGTGAAAAAATGAGCAAAACACTAAAAATAGCTTTATTTACAGTATTATTAGTAGCAAGTCTATTATTATTTACTAATGTTAGTAAAGCTGCAACAAAAGATGTTGGAACAGAAGCTGATTTAAGAAGTGCTTTAGCAGATTCAAGTGTAACTGAAATAACATTAACTGATGATATCACAATGAATGCTCCTATAGAAGTAAATCATACTGTTACTATAAATGGAGATTATCATGATTTAATTGGTTCAGATGAATGGAATACTAAAGTAGAAAATAAAGAACTTACTGGAAACCAAACAATTTTAACATCTACTGCAGGAACATTAACATTACAAAATATGAGTATAAGTAATTCACCAAAATATGGTGTACAAGCTTTTGATGGAAGTGTTGTATTAAGTAATGTTAGCATTAGTGACTGTGGCTTTGGTGGAGTTTTACTTAATGGAGGAACTGTTACTGTTAAATATTTACATTTGGGATATAATGGTGCAGCAGCTAACAATGGTATAGAAATAGATCAAGGAACTTCAACAGGAACACCAAAATTAGTAATGGATGGTTCTATTACAACTAGCCAATCTGAAAATGTAGTTCGTACAGCTGACAATGCTAATTTAAAATCATTTATTGTAGAAAATACAGAGGATTCAAGTTATAAAGTAGTTATTGCAGATGGACAACTTACTTTAAAAAATAGCCTTAATCAAGTAGTTTCACAAAGTGCTATTACAGATGGAGTAACAGCAGATGTAGACCAAGATTCTGATATTGTTTTAACAATTCTTACAGAGGATAATCAAGTTGTTGAATTAGCTTTAGAACCAGGTACAACTGTTTCTAAAGATTATATATCAAAATTTGTTTCAGTTCCATCAGGAATGGTAGTTGGAACAATATATAACAGTGATCAAGCATATTATGAATTTGATTTCTCACAACCATTAAATTCTAATGCTATGGCATATGTAACATTTACAAAAGCTGTTGACGAAGGTAATACACCTGTAGATGACGAAGAAAAAAATGAAGAAGATAAAACTTCAGATGAAGAAGCTAAATCTGAAGAAGAAAAAGATGAAACTCCAAAAACAGGTATTGCAAGTTATTTAGCAGTAGCACTAGGAGTTGCAGTTATTTCTACAGTAGGTGTAGTTTATTTAAGAAAAAGAAATGCTTAAATTATACATATTAATAATTTTTAAGAAATTAAAAGCTTTTAAAAGCTAAAAGTATAGAATAGAGGATAGACTTAATATGGTCTATCCTTAAATTTTGTAAAAATATTAATATAATACAATGATTTATTAAGTTAAACAATATTAATAAAAACAACAAAAATGGGAAAAATATTAGAAAATTTAGACATTTAAAAAAAAGAATGATACAATAGGTAAAACGAAAAAGAAAGGAAGTAGATAAAATGACATATGGTGAAGAGCTAAAAGAGAAATTATTTTCTAAAAAAACAAATGGCTGGTTAAAATTATCAGACGAATTAAAGAAGGAAATCTTTGATTACAATGATAACTATATGAAATTTTTAAATGAATCAAAAACAGAAAGAGAAATAGTTACAAGTGCTAAAAAAATTGCAGAAGAAAATGGATTCAAAGATATAAACGAAGTAGAACACTTAAATGTAGGAGATAAAGTATATTATATAAATAAAGAGAAAAGCATGTATTTAGCTGTAATAGGCGAAGAAAAAATGGAAAACGGAGTAAATATAATAGGTTCACATGCAGATTCTCCTAGACTAGATTTAAAGCCAAATCCAGTATATGAAGATCAAGAATTAGCATATTTTAAAACACATTACTATGGAGGAATTAAAAAATATCAATGGACAACAATTCCACTTAGTATACATGGTGTTATAATAAAAGAAAATGGAGAAAAGGTAACAATAAAAATTGGAGAAGATGAGAATGATCCAATTTTTACAATAACAGATTTATTACCACATTTAGCAGTAGAACAACAAAATTCTAAGCTAAGAGAAGCTATAAAAGGAAAAGACTTAAATCTATTAGTAGGAAGTATTCCTTTTGATGAAGATATTTCAGAAAATGTTAAACTAAATTTATTAAATATCTTAAATAAAAAATATGGAATAGTAGAAAAAGACTTTAGTAGTGCAGAACTAGAAGTAGTTCCAGCATATAAAGCAAGAACACAAGGATTTGACGAAAGCATGGTTGCAGGATATGGTCAAGATGATAAAGTATGTGTATATACATCTTTAACAGCAATGATGCAACTTAAAAATATTAAGAAAACAGCAGTATGTATAATTGCAGACAAAGAAGAAATTGGAAGTATGGGAAATACAGGTATGCAATCACAAGCATTTGATACATTTATGTCATACTTATTAAATAAAACAGGAGAAAACAGAGTAAACTTATTAGAAAAAGTATATTGTAATTCTAAAATGCTTTCAGCAGATGTTGATGCAGCAGTAGATCCAATATATGCAAGCGTTTCTGATAAAATGAATGCAGGATATTTAGGATATGGAATTGCACTAAATAAATATACAGGTGCTGGTGGAAAATACGACGCTTCAGATGCAAATGCAGAATATATTGCAGAAGTAAAAGGCATATTTGATAAAAACAATATTAAATATCAAGTTTCAGAATTAGGTGAAGTAGATATAGGAGGAGGCGGAACTATTGCATATATCCTAGCAAACAAAGGAATAGATGTAATAGACTGTGGAGTTCCAGTATTATGTATGCATTCACCATATGAAGTAACAAGCAAATATGACGTATATACAGCATATAAAGCATATCAAGCATTCTGGAATGCATAGAAATTAAATAAAACTAAGAATTTTGAACTTTAGGGACGGTCCTTAAAGTTCAAATTTTGCTTTAAACTAATGAACTTTTAGAACTGTACTAAAGTACATCTTGAAAAAATAGGCAATATTGTGTATAATAGGAAATAGAGTTTATAAAAAAGAGGAGATAAGTATGTTTGATAAGTTAGACGCGGTAGAAGAAAGATATGAGGAATTAACAAGATTAATTAGTGATCCAGAAGTTATTAGTAATCATTCAGAATGGCAAAAATATGTAAAGGAACATGCAGAATTAACTGACGTTGTAGAAAAATACAGAGAATATAAAAAAGTAGAACAAACAATGAAAGAAGCCGAAGAAATGATGCAAGATAAAGAACTTAAAGAACTTGCAGAGGCTGACTACTATTCTGCAAAAGAACAATTACCAAAAATAGAAGAAGAACTAAAAATGTTATTAGTTCCAAAGGACAAAGACGATGATAAAAACATAATCTGTGAAATAAGAGCAGGTGCTGGAGGAGATGAAGCAGCACTATTTGCTGGTACATTGTTTAGAATGTATAGTATGTATGCAGAAAGAAAACATTGGAAATTAGACATATTAAATGAGAATGAAACAGAACTTGGTGGATATAAAGAAATTTCATTTATGATAACAGGAAAAGGCGCATATAGTAGATTAAAATATGAAAGTGGTGTACATAGAGTACAAAGAGTTCCAGATACAGAAAGCAGTGGAAGAATTCATACATCTACAGCAACAGTTGCAGTACTTCCTGTAGTAGAAGATGTTGAAATAGAAATTAACCCTGCAGATATAAGAATGGAAGTATTTAGAGCTTCAGGAGCAGGTGGACAACATATTAATAAAACATCATCAGCAGTAAGACTTATTCATGAGCCAACAGGAATTGTTGCAGAATGCCAAACAGAAAGATCACAATTCCAAAACAGAGAATATGCTATGAAAATGCTACGTTCTAGATTATATGAAATAGAAAAAGAAAAGCAAGATAGTGAGCTTGCAAATGAAAGAAAATCTCAAATAGGAAGTGGAGATAGAAGTGAAAAGATAAGAACTTATAATTACCCACAAGGAAGAATAACAGACCACAGAATTGGACTTAGCATATTCCAAATGGAAGACTTCTTAAATGGAAATATTGACAATATGATAGATAGTTTAACAGCTGCAGATGTTGCAGAAAAATTAAAAGGTGAAGAAGAATAAGAAAAGTGGCTTCGCCACATGTACAGATTGCTTCGCAATCGTACAGACATAGGTAACTTAACCTTGTTATATACGTAAAAATCTGGCGATTTTTCCTATACAATAAGAAAAGTGGCTTCGCCATATGTACAGATTGCTTCGCAATCGCACAGACATAGGTAACTTAACCTTGTTATATAGGAAAAAGGACGAAATTTTAAAAATTTCGTCCTTTTTAAAGTTTATCTACTTGTTTGAATAGAAGAAATTAATTTTTCTTTTTTTGCCTGTAGTAAGGTGATTTGTGCCTGTAGTTCAGAGGTGATTGCGTTTCTTTCACTTTCAGGTTTTGACATCCATTCATCCCAGTTATCTAATTGGTTCTGGTTTACAATTCCTCTTCCTTTAATTATAGGCTTAGGCTGAAATGTAAGAGAATTTAATTTCTTTTGTGCTTTTGTAATTTCAGAATCTATGCTCTGAAGATCTTTATAAATTCTAGCTTCTGGTAAAAGCGCTAAAATTTGATTATATTTATTTAGTCTATTCTGCCTTGTATCCTTTACCTCATCATTTTCTTGTATGACTTCACTTTGAGCAGAAACATCTGCCTTACATAAATCAATTAGCATTACTTGGTCTTTTTCTGTTGGAGAATAATCTTCACTTTTCATTTTTTCTAAAATTTTAGAAACTTTACTAACAGTTTTATCATCTATTGCAGAAATATTTAAAAAATCATCATGATGCTTAATAAAAAAAGAAATTCTTTTTACTTCTGTTTCTGAATACCCCATTTCTTGTAAAATTGGAGTAGCAATGATTTCTGATTCTTTTGCATGATTTATAAATGTAGTTTTACCATTTTTATCTTTTGCAACATGAGGTTTACCTACATCATGGAAAAATGCGGCTATTTTTAAAGTAGTTAAATCTTCTGAAGAGTATTTATCTTTAGGTAAATTATCTAAAACTGATAATGTATGGTCAAATAAATTTAAATGGTGGTTAGGATTATTTTGATTATAACCTACCATATTTGCAACATCTGTTCCAAATGATTGCTCAATACTTTCTTTAGAGCTTTTTTGTAAAAAGCTTGTACAATCTGTTCTTTTTAGAATAGATTCAAAAACATCTTTACTAATCATAAAATATCCTCCTTATAAATAAAATTATAACATAAAAAAAGCTTGAACAAGCAAAAGACTTTACATAATTTGCGAAAATGCTGAAAATATGTTATAATAGATATGATAAGCACAAATTGAATAAAAGTCCTCAAGTCTAACGACGAGGCAGAAAGGGAAAAAAATGACACTTAATGAAAAAATGGCAAAAAAAGGTATCAACATCAACGAAGAAAACAGCTGGAACACAATGTGTCATCCGGCAAAAGATGGTGAAACACGTTGGGGACTTATCCGGAAAGAGATTCGGATAAAAAGTCCTGCAACATGGGGGACATCCAATGAGGAGTATTCAATTGTAGGTCTTGAGGTTAACACCTGGGACAATACAATTGGAGTAGTGCATTTGAAGGGAACAATGCCCCTTGCAAAAGAGCTGTTCTGGGCACTTCTTGCGGACCGTGACGTTCGCCGACTGATACGTGAGTATCAGAAGAAGGAACGCCAGGAAAAGTATAAGATGTGGGACAAAACCGGAATATCTGGTTGTCAAGACATCTTTATGACATTCGGTGAGCAGGTGGGTAACTTCGCCGTTACCAGAACAATAAAGCTCTGCCACATTTCGTGTTTCGAGCGCCTTAACGAAGGTTTTGGCGACGAGAACGACAGAATGTACATCGGAGATTTTGTCGAACTCTGTGTGTATCTTGGCCTGACCAAGAACATGAGAGTAAGAGACTTGAGAAAGAAGGCAAAAGTGAAATATCTTTTGCCGAGACTGGCAGAAGAGATCGATGACTCCTACGATACAAAGGTGTCGCAGATTCTCTAATGCAAAGAAAAACATGGAAACAGTGATGTGTCCATGTTTTTTCTTTTTTACTAAAAATTTATTTCATAATAATTACTAATATCGAATATAAATAAAACAAAAAAGATATGGGAGTGATTAGTTATTGGAAATATATTAAAAACATTTCTGATAGGAACTTTTTTTGGAACATTTGGAACCACAATTGGTGGAATTATAGGAGTTAATATTAAAAATAATTCAAATAGATTTTTAGGATTTATATTATCTTTTGCATCTGGACTTATGATGGCAATAATATGTTTTGATTTAATCCCAGAAGCATTAGAAATATCTAGTATTTTTGCAGTACTACTGGGTATTATATTTGGAATAATTACAATGATAATTTGTGATTTAATTGTTCAGGAGAAAATAAATAAAAAAAGCAATATGAAAAGTCTACTAAAAGTTGGAATTGTAGTAAGTATAGGCCTTGCACTTCACAATATTCCAGAAGGATTAGCAATAGGAACAGGCTTTCATGCTTCTTTAGAATTAGGATTATCACTTGCAATCACAATAGCACTACATGATATACCAGAAGGAATTTCTATGGCAGTTCCTATGAAAAATGGTGGAATGAAAAAATCTAAAATAATAATGTATGTAATAGGTTCTGGACTAACAACCGGAATAGGTGCTTTAATAGGACATTTTTTAGGTGAGATATCACAAACTGTAATTGCTATATCACTAAGTTTTGCAGCAGGTGCAATGATATATATTGTATCAGGAGAACTAATTCCAGAGGCTAATAATATGTATAAGGGCAGAATTATTAGTTTAGGAAATATTTTAGGATTATTACTTGGAATATTTGTGCTTAATATAATTTAGATATATTATTATATAATAGAAAGTGGAAAACATTTAAATAAAAATAATGTTTTCCACTTTTTTGAATCGAAATCTGCTTTAAATCATAAATTAATTATTTTCTTTAAAACTTTTTGCGATTTCATCAAATTCTTCTACATATTTATCTTTATTTTCCATAACTACTTCAAAATCTATGATATAAATATTTTTTTCTGTTTGAATCCATACAACTTCAGAGTATAAATCTGAAGACAATGTTGAATCATAATAAGTAAAAGTATATTTATAAGATTCAGTATTAGGGATATCTATTTTACTAGTTTCTGAAATATCTCTAACATTTTCTTTTATAGAAGAAAGTCCTTCTTTTTCTGAATTTATAATTTCTTCCATATTAATGTCTACAGTTTTTTCAAGTTTTGATGTATATAACATCATTTCATCTTTTAAAGAATACAAATCTAAAATATAACTTGAAGAACCAGATGCAGATTCTTTACAATTAGCACTTCCAGGAAGAGTTATTGAAAAAGAGTTATCATTAGAAGTAAAAGTAACTGGTGTTACATATTTATAAATAGAAAAACCAGCAAATCCTAATAAAGCAATAAGTAGAATAACAACAATAATTATTATAATTTTTTTAGCTTTCATAATTTCCTCCATCTATAATAGAAATCTATCTAATATTGTAATATAAAAGAAAGTATATTACAACTAAAAATTTTATAAAATGTATTTGTTTTATGATAATATCACCTTAAAAGTTTAGAAGCGAATATTTCACCTTAAGTGCATAAAAATAGAAAATATAGGCAAAATAGGAAGGTGGAATATTTAATGTTAAAACAAAAAGATTTAAAAAGAGTTACTTTAATTGAAGCATGTATAAAAGGACAATGTACTGTTAAACAAGTTGCT
>CALXPV010000002.1 GCA_944390295.1 uncultured Clostridia bacterium
TTACTAATCTCACAAAAAATATTTAAAAAAATAACAAACCTTAGATTTTTTTCTAAGGTTTGTCAATACTCTGAAAAAATAAACATGCTTAGCATGTTTATTTTTTTGCTTTTAAGTAAATAATTAAAATATGGAAATGATTATAGAAATATTAAAATTATTATTAGAACTATTTGCAATAATCATAATTTCTAAAAAACTATTAGTTCCAATAATTAGAAAATTAGGAGAATCTTTAAAACTAAAAGCTCATACAATAGGAGTTATATCTGGTGTTGCAACAAGTATACCGGAGTTTCTTACTGTTGCATTTTCTACAAGTTCTGGATTAATATCAGCAGGAATATATAATATATTAAGTTCAAATTTGATAAATATAATACAATATTTACTATCTGTAATTATCAATAAAAATATAAAATTATTAAAAAATAAATCAATATTAATTAGCATAATTTTATCTATAATAACAATAATTATTCCAATCATAATAATATATTTTAAAATCGAAAGAAATATTATTTTAATTCCGATTTTTATTATATTGTTTTATATATTTAATAAAATAAATACTAATATTCACAAAAAATATGAAATAAACCTTGAATATAAATCAAGAGAAGGGAATGTATTAAAATATATTATTTATATAATTTTTATAGGTATAATATTATATTTTATAGGTGATTTATTAAGTAATACACTTGAAGTATTGTGTCATACATTCAATATTTCTGAAATATTAATAGGGTTTATATTAGGAATGGCTACTAGTATTCCAGAATTCATAACTTTTATAGAAAGTCAAAAATATTATAGTCAAAAAGATAATTTGTTGGGGTTAATAGAAGCTAGTAACAACTTAGTAGTATCAAACACTTTAAACTTATACGTAATTGGTACAATATCAATAGTAATATTTCAAATTTTGGAATAATTTGAAACAATTTGAATATACTTATTGTAAGACTTAAAAAATATGAGGTGTTTATATGATATATGAAACATATATTAAAGAAACTAAAATAGTTGATTATACAGACAAAGAAAAAGACTTGGATTTAATAAAATGTTTAATTAAAACTAAAGGAGAACTTGATCTAGCAAATAAGAATTTTGAGTTTGCAGAAGGAGAATTAGTAGATTATTATGCATATCAAATAAAAGCAAATCAAGCTAAAATAAATTATCTATTAAAGAAAATAAAAAGAAGAGGATTAATTATAGATAATATAGAAGAAAAAAATATAAAATTAATAACTAAACAAGAAGCTATGTAAAGAATATTTGTCCATATACATTCATACATTTTAATAGGAGTGATTGTATATGGACTATAATAATGTTTTAGCTTTTTCAGCAGCTGTGTGTTTTATCTTTTTATTTGGAAGAATTTTTGTTAAACCTTTAAAAGTTTTATTTAAATTAGCCTTAAATTCAATTCTAGGAGGAGTTTTAATATTGATTATAAATTATATAGGGCAAAGCTTTAATTTTCATGTGGGGTTAAATATAGTTACATCAGTACTAATAGGATTATTAGGCTTGCCAGGTGCTATATTATTAGTTATAATAAATTTAATTATATAATAGGAGAAAGAAAATGTATTTACCAACAGAAATAAAAAAATTTATAGGCGAATGTAATATTGAAAACTATTCTACATCAAAAAATGCAGAAACATTTTATATAAAAAAAGAAGATGGATACTTTTTAAAGATTGCAGACAAAGATACTTTACAAAAGGAAGCGAAAAAGACGAAGATACTGTATAAATATGGCTTAAGTGCAAATTTTGAAGTGTATATAAGCGAAGAAAAGGATTATCTTATAACTAAAAAGATACAAGGAGAAAGTGGAATTTCAAAAAAATATTTGCAAGACCCAACAAAGCTAGTAAAAATATATGCAACTACATTAAGAAAATTTCATGAGATTAAAACAAATGAAATAAAAGAAAACACCGTAGAACCATTAATAGAAAAGGCCATTTTAAGTCCAAATGCTGATGGCTATACTTATTTACTAAAAGAAGTTAATATTTTTTCTATAAACGAAGCAATAGAAGAAATAAAAAGACTAAAAAATAAAGTAAAATATAATGTACTAGTACATGGAGATTACTGTTTACCAAATATTATTTTAGATGATTGGAAAGTATCAGGTATTATAGATGTAGGTGAAACAGGAGTAGGGGACAGGCATTTTGATATATTTTGGGCTTTATGGAGTTTAAATTATAATTTAAAAACAAAAAAATATAATGATTTATTTTTAGATACATATGGTAGAGATTTAATAGATTTAGATGTATTAAAATTAATGACATTGATAAATGCTTTATTATAGGAGGTAAGAAATGATAGAAAAATTAAATCCGATAGGAATAGGAACATATAAATTAGATTTAGAAAATAAAAAAGAAACATTAGATGGTTTATTATATTCTTTTAGAAAAGGGCAAAATTATATAAGTACAAGTTTAATGTATTCAGATTGTGCAATTGTAGATTTTTTAAAAGACTTCTTTAATAAAATAAATAGAGAAGAAATTTTTGTAATGTCACATTTAGAAAAATATATAGAAAAGAAAAGTGATGTAGAAAAACAAGTAGATGAATATTTAAAAAGAATGGGCATAGAATATATTGATGCTCTTCAAATACATACTCCAGAAGTATGTAAGCTTCCATTATTAGATGTTTATTATGAGATGAAAAAAGTGCAAGAAAAAGGAAAAGTAAGGTATTTATCAACAAGTAATACTTCTTTTGAACAGTTAAAAGAATTACAGAATAATTTTGGAATATATAGTTTTGAAGGTGTATATAATTTAGATTGTAAGATATATGAAAACATAGGATTAGTAGATTATTGTAAGGAAAATAATATAAAATTTATATGTTATCAAGCATTAAGAAGAAATAAAATAGCAGAAGCAAATTATGATTTTTTAGTAAAAATGGCTGAAAAATATAATAAAACACAAAACCAGATTTTAATTAATTGGATGCTAAAAGCAAAAGGATTATATACATTAATAAAAACAACTCAAAAAGAGTATATAGATAGCAATTTAGAATCATTAGATTTCAATTTAGAAGAGGAAGATATAAAAATATTAAATGACTTCCAAAACGAAAAATATAATTCTATAAAAATAGATTGGGACGCAAACCGTGGAGGAGTTACGATAGATAAATTAGCAAGTCAATAAGAATATAAAAAAACCTAAATAAATTTAAATTTATTTAGGTTTTTTTTATGAAATAGGGATTTTAGGACCGTCCCCGAATCCCTATTCAACTGTTACTGATTTAGCAAGATTTCTTGGTTTATCAACATCTAATCCCTTTGCTTTAGAAATATAATAAGAAAGCAATTGTAAAGGAATTATTGAAAGCACTGGAGCAAAACATGGCTCTGTTTTTGGAATATTAATAACTTTAAAAAATTGTGAGTTATTAAGTTCTTGATTTGTAATTACTAGTGTTTTTGCACCACGTGTTATTACTTCTTGCATATTGCTTACTGTTTTTTCAACTAATAATGGATTTGTAATAATTCCAATTACAGTAACATCATTTTCTATTAATGCAATAGGTCCATGTTTTAATTCTCCTGCAGCATATGCTTCAGAATGAATATAAGAAATTTCTTTTAATTTTAAAGAAGCTTCTAGGGCAGAATAGTAATCTAATCCTCTACCTAAAAAGAACATATCTGTCTCTTTATATACAATACTTGAGAAATTTTTAATTTCTGCAACTGTTCTTAGAGCTAATTCAGCTTTTTTAGGTAATTCTAATAATTCTTCTTTTAATTTTGATATTTCTTTTTTAGAAACTGTATCTAAAACTTCAGCAAAATATAATGCTAAAATATTTAATAATACAACTTGTGAAGTATATGCTTTTGTAGAAGCAACTGCTATTTCTGGACCAGCATGTGTATAAATACAATAATCTGCTTCACGAGTAATAGAGCTTCCTATAACATTTGCCATTGCTAAAGTTTTTGCACCTTTTTCTTTAGCTAATTTTAATGCTGCTATTGTATCAGCTGTTTCACCAGATTGACTTATAAAAATACATAAAGTTTTCTCATCAACTAATGGATCTTTATATCTAAATTCTGAAGCAATTTCAACTTCAACAGGAATTTTGCATAAAGATTCAAATGTATTTTTTACAGTATATCCAGCATTCATTGCAGTACCACATGCTACTATATATAATTTATTTAAGCTTTGTAAGTATTCTTTAGATATACTAAAATCATTAAAAGAAATTTTATCTTCTGAAAGTTTAGAACCAATAGTTTCTCTAATTGCATTTGGTTGCTCATAGATTTCTTTTAACATAAAATCATCATAACCATCTTTTTCTGCTGAAGCAGTATTCCATTCAATACTTTTTATTGGCTTTTCTATTTTATTTAAATCATTATCATAAAATTCTATATTTTTTCTGGATAAAACTGCAAATTCACGATCATTTAAAAAATAGAAATCTTTTGTAAATGAAAGTATTGCAGGTATATCTGATGAAATATAATTTTCATTTAGACCTTTACCTATAACTAAAGGACTATCTTGTCTTACAACAATCATATTATCAGGATAATCTTTGCAAAGTATTTCTAATGCAAAACTTCCTTTTAAATCATCACATGCTTTTTTTACAGATTTAAGAAAATCCTTTTCTTTTTTATAATAATAACTAATTAAGTTAGGGATAACTTCTGTATCTGTATCAGAGAAGAAAGTATATCCTTTATCCTCTAATAATTTTCTTAATTCATGATAATTTTCTATAATTCCATTATGGACTACAGCAAAGGTATTGGTATTGTCATAATGAGGGTGAGAATTTTCTGCAGAAGGTTTCCCATGTGTTGCCCAACGAGTGTGGCCAATACCAATAGTTCCTTCTAAAGTATTTATTTCCTCTATAGAATTTAAATTTGCAATTCTACCTTTTTCTTTTACAACTTTTATGCCATCATTTTCGATTGTGGCAATTCCTGCAGAGTCATAACCTCTGTATTCTAATCTAAGTAAGCCATTAATTAAAATAGGCTTAGCCTTTTTGGTTCCTATGTAACCAATTATTCCGCACATATATTGTTCCTCCTACTATATAATAAAATAACCAAAAAGTAACAATATAGCTACACAATTAGATTTGTTCTACTATCACTAGTAGTTTTTGCTAATATTTATGGTTGTAGCAGACCACAGAGTACCCGCCGAATATTTCGATAAACTCTGACCTCGTCAACACTATAAGTGTCCTGGCGCTTTATTAATTGTCATTTATAATATATAAAATAAACCTCCCTTCAAATATTATTACATTGTAAACTTTTTGGTTTACGCTATTATATTATAATAAAAAAGAAAAAGTATCAAGTCCAATATAATAAACAAGTAAATACCTTGTCAAAAAAGGTCGGATAGAAATGCTGTAAACATATTGAAATTAGTATAAAAAGGGTGTAAAATACTTAAGATACTAAAGTTCTATTTTTATATCCAAATTGGAGGGAAAAGTATGATAGAAAAAGTAAGGGATAGTATTTACCGGATAAAATTTAAAGGAGAAGAATTCAAATTCGAAGAAAAAGGAATTATGGATTCAAAACATATGTGGATTATAGGCAGTGATGAACCAGCCAAAGAAATTCACGTAGAGTTTATGAAATCTAAAGATATGACAGAAGATGAATACTACTCAAAATTGTTTGATGCATTAAAAAAAGTAATGCAAAAAAGAGAACTTTCCAATGTTTTTGGAAAGAATGTACTTACTATGGTGTTCTTCATAAATAAGAGAATAAAGATACATTTCTATATTACTAATATTAGAGCAGAGCTTAAAGCGAATTGGGATAATGACGAAGATACAGATATGAAAGTTGCCGAAACAGTTTCATATATGGATGGAAAGGATATATGGAATGAATTGGATCGATTATTTCTAAAGCTGAGCGAGAATTATAATGAAATATGGGTTTGTTCAGATTTCGATGAGGACACTTAAAATGGAAAGCACACATCAAAAACTGATGTGTGCTTTGCAATTAACATAATAATATGATATAATATTTTTTGTAGTAAAAAAGTTGAAAGGAGAACAAAAATGCAAGAAAAGAATACAATCCGGCTGAATAGCTTGGAGTTACAAATCACAAACATGGAGGTTAATGGGGCAGGATATAAAATTGCTGTCGATTGTGGACATTATGGAGTGCATATGGTTTTAGTAAATGCAGTCCAGGCCTTTAACGAGGCAGGTAGAGAGGTGAATACAAGTTCTGTTACAGAGCATGACGAAATTACCTTTCAATATGATGATATTCACGATTTAACAGTTGGAAAAGACTGGATTACCGTTATGTCCGGAAAAAGAAAATGGACCATGCAGAGTACATTTTACACAACCAATGAGTGTGTATCAGAAGTTGAATTTATGATACATATGATGGATTTACATCCTACTGTGAGTGATTAGTTCTCTGTACTACAAATTTAGGGGGAAAAGGCTTCTTGCTTTTTCCCTTTACTACATAATTGATTGAAAAAAATAAATAATATATATATAATTAAAAACAAGCGAGGTGAAAAAATGCAAAACAAATTTAATATAGAAGAGGAAATAAAGAAATTACCATCAAAACCTGGTGTATATATAATGCATGATAAAAATAATAATATAATATATGTGGGAAAAGCTATTTCATTAAAAAGAAGAGTTACATCATATTTTAGAAAAACAAATAAAACAGAACGTATAAAGAAAATGGTTTCATTGGTAGATTATTTTGAATATATAGTAGTTAATAATGAAGCTGAAGCATTAATTTTAGAATGTAATTTAATAAAAAAATATAGACCTAAGTTTAATGTTTTATTAAAAGATGATAAAACATATCCATATATAAAAATAGATGTAAAATCTGATTTCCCAAATGTAGTTATAACAAGAAGATTATTAAATGATGGCTCAAAATACTTTGGACCTTATGCAAATCCAGGAGCAGCAAAAGAAATGGTAGATTTTATAAAAAGCAAATATAAAATAAGACAATGTAGGAATTTTAAATCAACTACAAGACCTTGCTTAAATTATCATATAAAAAAATGTTTTGCACCTTGTGTTGGATATATTTCGAAAGAAGAATATAGAAAACAAATAGATGAGATAATAGATTTGTTAGAAGGAAAAACTAGTAAAATTATTAAAGAATTAGGAATACAAATGGAAGAGGCATCAAAGAAATTAGAATTTGAAAAAGCTGCATATTTAAGAGATAAGATGGTAGCAATAGAAAGAATATCAGAAAAACAAAGAGTCTCAAACATATCAGAAAATAATATTGATGTTATTGGAATCGCTAAAAATGATTTAGAAGTTTGCATAGAAATATTTTTCGTAAGAGGAAGTAAAATGGTAGGAAGAGAATATTACTTCTTTC
Source organism: uncultured Clostridia bacterium (assembly GCA_944390295.1). Taxonomy (GTDB): domain Bacteria; phylum Bacillota; class Clostridia; order TANB77; family CAG-508; genus Merdicola. Next base: position 7,481 of record CALXPV010000002.1, read on the forward strand.
AAGATTTAGTAGATATGGAAGAGAGTGAGATTCTTTCTGGATTTATAAAACAATATTATATGGATAATCCTAATTTACCAAATAAAATAATGATGAGAGAAGAACCAGAAGACAAGGAAAGTATAGAAGAATGGCTTTCTAATATAGCAAGTAGGAAAGTTGAAATAAAAACTCCTCAAAAAGGAGAGAAGTTACGATTTGTAGAAATGGCAGAAAATAATGCGGAGATTACATTAAAAAATAAATTTGAAGATAAAAATAGTTTATTATTAGAATTAAAAGAAGTATTAAAAATGGATAAAATTCCTAGAAAAATAGAGTGCTATGATATATCAAATATATCAGGAACAAATATGGTTGCAGGAATGTGTGTAATGCAAAATGGAATTATTAAGAAGAATTTATCTAGAAGATTTAAAATAAAAACAGTTTATGGACAAGATGATCCAAGATGTATGGAAGAAGTAATAGAAAGAAGACTAAAACATTCATTAAATGGAACAAGTACTGGTTTTGGAAATTTACCAGATGTAATTTTTGTTGACGGAGGAATTACACAAATTAGAGCAGCAAGAAGAGTTATAGATAAACTTGGTGTTGATATTAAAATATTTGGAATGGTAAAAAATGATAAACATAGAACTAGAGCATTAATGGATAAAGACAGAAATGAAATTGAGATTTCTGAAGAATTATTAAATTTAATTACTAAATTTCAAGATACTGTTCATGATACTGCAATTTCTTACCATAAAAAGTTAAGAGAGAAAGAAATGACAGAATCTGCTTTAGATAAAATTTCTGGAATAGGTGAGGCAAAAAGAAATCTACTTTTAAAAAGATTTAAAACAGTAAGTAATATAAAGAAAGCATCACCAGAAGAAATAATGACTGTTAAAGGAATAAATAAAGATTTAGCAATAAAAATAAAACAAGAACTACGATAAGTATAAAAAACTGCTTCGAAGTTTAACGAGGCAGTTTTATAATGGACAAAATATCGAAAAAGTAGTATAATAATTATGTTTACAAAATTTGAAAGGAGATAAAAGATTATGAAAAAATTGTGGCTCGGATTTCCAATTGATGGGGGTGTTATAATATCCTCTCCAAAAACTGGAATACCAACTGCACGTGTAACGCGGTCTGATAATGGGCTAGAAGTAGCGGAACTTGTTGGATACAGAACAGAGAAAGAAATATTGGAAGAAGAGAATAAAAAATTTTCTTCACAAAATATCATTCGAGGAATGATTGTAGCATATGCAATTATTACAATAAGTTTTGTCCTTATAAGTGGAATACGGGGGCTTACAGTGGGACTGTATATAAGTCTTATAACATGTGTTCAAGTTCATTCTCTTTTGCCAGATATTCTTTATGCATTTAAGTATAAAGAATATGCTCAATATATGAGCATCCTGGAAAAAATAGATGAATGTGACAGAGATAAAAAAGATATTAGTTTAGAAGAATTATCTACAATAAAATACAACCCGAAAGAAACTAATACAATAAGCCAAATACTATTGGCTTTAATATTAGCTATTGTTATTTTATTTACGGAGAATACAGCAACTATTACATATGTAATTACTATTGTTGCAATTTTTATATTGTATATATTCTCGCTAAAAAACAGAAAGACTATAAAACTATATGAAAAAATAGAAAAATTACTTTTGTACAGAAAACCCACAAAAGATCAAATCGAATTAGTGTGGTTTGGTCTACAATTTTTAAAGAAATGCGAGGAGGAAGATTCAAGAATCTTTAACTGGTACTATAAAAATTAAATCTTTTAGAAACCCAAAAAACAGTCGTAATCTGGATAGAGGACGACTGTTTTTTGGGTTATATAATTTATAGCAATATTCCAGCTTCTAAAGCAATTTTTATCATTTTGTTTAATCCTTGTTCACGTTCTTCAGCTGATGCTTGTTTTTCTATAAATGGTGAATCTACAACAGTCATTAAACATGCAGCTTTTTTATTTAAAACCTTAGCATTATAAAATAGTGCAAAAGCTTCCATTTCGGCAGCAATTATATCTAGTTTTTTTGGAAGTCTATTAAAAAATTTCTTTGGATTAGTCATATAAAAATCTACCATATCTGTACAAGTTGTATTACCAACAACAATTTTACTTTTAGAAATATCTGCAACTTGTTTAATTACTGAATTTAATGTTTTATCAGCTTGAACAAGATGGCAGTTTTCATTATTAAAAGTAAGTGCATAATTTCCTTCTGTGTGAACATTGTCTGCAAGTATAACGTCAAATAAATCTAAATCCTTAGAATAAGCTCCGCAAGAGCCAATTCTTATTATATTTTCTACATCATATAATTTATATAATTCATAAGAATAAATACCTACACTAGGCATGCCCATTCCATGAGCCATAACAGAGATTTGCTTACCTTTGTAATATCCGGTAAAGCCAAGCATATTTCTTACAGTATTAACTAATTTATAATCATCTAAAAAGTTTTCTGCTATATATTTTGCCCTTAAAGGATCTCCAGGCATAATAACAGTTTTTGCAAAATCACCTAAATTTGCTTCATTATGTGGTGTCATAATAACCTCCTATTAATATAAAATACAGTAATATTATACCATAAAATAAAAAAACTATAATTAATTGATATATAACTGTAATATAAAAGTAATATTTTGGAAATACACAAATTAAGTCAAAAAATGTATAATATAAATGTAAAAAAGCGAAAAGGAGAGATAAATATGTGGACATGTTTATATTTAAGTCATATAGTTGTAATTATAATGATAATAATAGCTGTTTTAGGTATATTTTATGGAATATCACAAAAAAAGATTAAAGCATATCAAGTTATCGTTGTTTTTATATTTTGCGTAATTTCTATGGCATTAGTTGCAGGAATAACATCAATGAATTGGATAAGTGATTTAAATGCTGAAACAGAAGCTAGTTTTAATAATACAAAATATGATTATTGGTTAGCTGATTCAAGTGAATTTTCAAGATTAGTAAGTGATAACCTTGATTTTACAAAATATGTTGATACGACTACAGGAAATATAATTGCGGTAAAAAATCAAGCAATATCTACAAACGATAAAGCAGATTTAACAGATGAAGAAGAAGCGAAAGAAGCATATGAAAATATAGTTATTAAAGACGAATTTAACTTATCTGATGATTATTTAATAACATTAGATTCAGAAAAATTTATAAAATTAACAGATGATTTATATTATGTAAGTTATAATTATGAATATACTAAAGATGACGAAAAAGAAACAGGAAAGATTTATTTTATAGCAGATGCTAACTATGAAATGAAAACATTTGTTATGACAAATTTAATTAATGAAGATACAGAAAAAGATTTTACAAATAATGTACTAGATCTAATTGGCACAATGGAATTATAAGGAGGTAGAAGAATATGACAATGGCGTTAAACTTTGTTTTTGATATAATAGTCGCAATTTTAGTATATGAATATTTAAAAAGAGACAAAAAAGTGGAAGCGTATGCATCAGCAGTTATAGTTAAAGTAGCATATTTTCTATCATCTACTATAATATTGGGACAATTTAATTTTGCAGAATTTATATTATACGTATTAGTTATGGTTTGTATTGCTAGATTATATATGATAATAATAGAAACAGTATATACAAAAGAAATGAAAACAATATTATTTATATTTGTAGCTTCACTAATTGGAATGGTTATAATGACATTTATGGGACAAATTTTACATACATTATTATTTGAATTATTAACATTATTTGCGACAACATTTAATTATTCTTTACAAAAAATATCATAATTTGATTGAAAGTAAATTAATGTTATGATAATATAATCAAAGAAGAAAAAGTATTTAAGAGATTAAAAAAAAACCGATTTTGGCGATTTTTTAATCTCTTTTTTGTATACTAGGAAAGTTCTCCTAGTAGGAGAACTTTCTGTAGTAGACAATTATGGCGAGTGTTAGATTTTCTAGCATTTACCAATGCGTAGAAAATCTTATATTCGCTTTTTGGTATTTTAGAAAGGGGTTTTATTTATGAATACTAAATATATTTTTGTAACAGGCGGAGTTGTATCTGGACTCGGAAAAGGGATAACTGCAGCATCATTAGGTAGATTATTAAAAAATAGAGGATATAAAGTAACAATACAAAAATTTGATCCATACCTAAATGTTGATCCTGGTACAATGAGCCCATATGAACATGGAGAAGTATTTGTTACAGATGATGGAGCAGAAACAGATTTAGACTTAGGACATTACGAAAGATTTATTGATGAAAATTTAACAAAGGATTCTAGTATAACTATGGGAAAGATTTATTTAGAAGTACTAGAAAAAGAAAGAAGAGGAGATTACTTAGGAAAAACAGTACAAGTTATACCTCATGTAACAAATGAGATAAAAGAAAAAATTTATAGTTTTGAAAATACAGATACTGATATAGTAATTACAGAAATAGGTGGAACAGTAGGAGATATAGAAGGTCTTTCTATAATAGAAGCAATAAGACAAGTAGGCTTAGAAAAAAATCCAGAAGATGTATTATATATACATGTAACACTTCTTCCATATATTACAGGTTCAAATGAGATAAAATCAAAACCAACACAACATTCTGTTAAAGAATTACAATCATATGGAATAAAACCAAATATACTAGTATGTAGAAGTGAAATTGAAATTCCAGATTCCATTAGAGAAAAATTAGCATTATTTTGTAATGTAAGAAAAGAAAATGTAATTCAAAATAAAACAGTAAAATGTTTATATGAAGTACCGCTTATGTTAGAAAAAGAGGGACTAGGAAGAGCAGTTTGTAACCAATTAAGATTAGATAATTACATTCCAGACAATTCTGAGTGGCAAGATATGATAGATAAAATAAATAATATACAAGATAAAACAGTAAAAATTGCAATTGTAGGAAAATATACTAGATTAGAAGATTCGTATATATCAGTTATTGAGAGCTTAACACATGCTGGTTATGCAAATAATGTAAAAGTAAAAGTAGATTTAATAGATTCAGAAAAATTAAATAAAGATAATGTAAAAGAAAAGTTAAAAGAATATAACGGAATTGTAGTTCCAGGTGGATTTGGAAATAGAGGAATAGAAGGAATGATAACAGCAATTGAATACGTTAGAGAAAATAATATTCCTTTTTTAGGTATATGCCTTGGAATGCAAATGTCTGTTATAGAATATGCAAGAAATGTATTAAAATTAGAAGATGTAAATTCAGAGGAATTTGATGAAAATGCTAAGAACAAAGTAATTCATATAATGGATGAACAAAAAGATGTAAAGAAAAAAGGCGGAACTATGAGATTAGGAGCATATCCTTGTTTATTAAAAGATGATAGTAAAGTAAAAGAATTATATGGTAAAGAGAACATTTCAGAAAGACATAGACACCGTTTTGAATATAATAATGATTATAAAGAAAAATTAGAAAAAGCAGGATTAATATGTTCAGGAGTTTCTCCAAATGGAAAATTAGTAGAAATCGTAGAATATACAAAGCATCCATTTTTTATAGGAGTTCAATTCCATCCTGAATTAAAATCAAGACCAAATAGACCAGCTCCAGTATTTGTGGGATTAATAAAAGCTGCGATGGGGATTTAGGGACGGTCCTAAAATCCCTATACAAATTAATAAATAAAAAAGAAAAAAGGCTCGAGCATTGCTCTAGCCTTCATCTGCGAGTTTTCGGAATGAACTATTCCTTTTGTAAAGGTCGGAATATGAACCTGTATCAACAATTTTACCATCTTCCATATAAAAGATAACATCTGCATCCTCTAAGATATGAAGGCGGTGAGCTACCATTATAATTGTATGATTTTCGGTAACTCTTTTTAATGTTGATATTATTCTGCTTTGAGTTATATTGTCCATTGCAGACGTAGCCTCATCTAGCAGAATAATTTTCGAAGTTCGGAGTGGAATTCTTGCCAGTGCCAACCTCTGAAGCTGACTACCTGAAAGAGATGAACGGTTGATAACAGTATCAAGTCCGTTTTCCAACTCCTTAACAAATCCGTCTGCATCTGCATATTTCAATGCTTCCCACATATCTTTTTCTGTGGCATTTTCATTTGCCATTTGAAGATTTTCCCTTACAGCCATTGTAAAGACACAGGGCGTTTGTGGAGCATGCCGTATTGCTGCTCTTATACTGTAATCATCTAACTCATTTAAATTTAATCCATCTAATAATATTTCACCAGAATCTGGGATAATATCATGAGATAAGACTTTTAATAGAGTAGATTTTCCACAGCCTCCTTGGCCAACAATTCCTACAAAGGAATTAGCCTCTATGTTGATAGATATATTATCCAAAATGGTTTTATCTTCAACACAGACTGTAACATCCTTTAAGGCAAGATTGCCTTTCACATCTGAAAGATGTAGATGCACGCTACCGCATGGATCTTTTTCGAGTACTGACCTGTACTTTAGAACTTCATTTATTCGATTCTTTGATACAGTAAGGCCTGACCAAAAAGTACCAATGCGATTTATAGATGAAACTAATACCATCATATAGTTTTTATACATATATAATGTAATTAGCTCTTCTACGGTTAATTGGTCTACACTAATTAACCATATTCCTAATGCAAAAAATGCAAATAGGAAAGAATTTAGAATTACTGAAGTAATTACATTATTTTTAGCAATTACATCAGTTTCTTCTACAGAAGAACTTGTTTCATCTACGAGAGAATTTTCTAAGGTTCTCTTGATATTTGGACCTAAAAGTTGTCCTTTTATATCTAATACACCTTCGATAAATTCCCTTATCATACTGCGAGTTCTTTCATGCGCAGTCTGACATGCTTCCCTTTTTTCCTTTAACTTATACATAGCACTTCTCTGATAAAAGAAAATTGCTATAACAGCTACTAAGAAAAGAAGGAAAATTTGCCAACTAACAAATGCTGTATATATCAGCACCAATAATCCAGTAAAAAGGCTGAACCATTGACTTGCTAGTTGAAAGATATTTTCCACCAAATTATCTGCTTCACAAACGATTGATGTTAATCGCTCGTTATTGTTATATTTTTTGATGGAATTCGAGGTTGAATTAATTAACCTCCTGCCAACTTCCAGCTTTATATTATTAGAAATTGACAATTTACACCGAATTTCTATCTTACTTTTTTTGGAATTTAGAACAGAAGACAAAATTCCTAATATAAGTGAAAATCCGGCAAGTATTAAAGCCAGCACAAAATTGTTTAAAGAAACCACAAGCTTGCTGGTAATTTGTGGTTCTACTACTTGAATTAAAGAAATAATAAGTCCTAAAATAAGGACTGCTATTATTCTTTTCCATTCACTCCGAAAAAACTTTTTTGATGTCATAAGCTCTTCCTCCTATAAAAAATATCTTCACTATGTTGACTGATAAAAATGTAACATAGGAAATAACAACAACTACTTAACATAATTATAACATATAATGAAAATACGGGCAATTAAATGATTTAAGTCACAATAATTTATAATAAAAATAAAAAAATAGTTCTAAAAGCAATTAAATACTAATAAAATTAATAGTGAATGGGCTTGTTTAAAAAGAAATGTGAATTTTGTGTGAAAATTAGCAAACTCACTTGACAATTGCTAATAAAAGGTATAAATTATTAGCAGTCACAAAGAAAGAGTGCTAATAAATCGACATATTAAAAATATAGGAGGTAATGTGTAATGATAAGACCATTAGCAGACAGAGTATTATTAAAAATGGAAGAAGAAGAGGAAAAAACAAAAAGTGGAATCATTCTATCAACATCAGCAAAGGAAAAAACACAAACAGCAAAAGTAATAGAGGTTGGACCAGGAGAAAAAATTGATGGAAAATTAGAAGAAATGTATATAAAAAAAGGAGATAGAGTAATAATAAATACTTACTCTGGATCAGATGTTAAATATGAAGGCGAAGAATACAAAATTGTAAGACAATCAGATATTTTAGCTATTATAGATTAGTAAGAAAGGTTGGTAATTTAGTATGGCAAAAGAAATTAAATTTGGTGAAGATGCAAGAAAATCATTATTAAATGGTGTAAATAAATTAGCAGATACAGTAAAGGTTACATTAGGACCAAAAGGTAGAAATGTAGTTCTAGATAAAGGATTTGGTTCTCCATTAATAACAAATGATGGTGTAACAATAGCAAAAGAAATAGAATTAGAAGATAGCTTCGAAAATATGGGAGCAAAACTTGTAAAAGAAGTTTCTACAAAAACAAATGATGTTGCAGGGGATGGAACAACTACAGCAACAGTTTTAGCTCAAGCTATGGTAAAAGAAGGCGTTAAGAATGTTGCAGCAGGTGGAGATCCAATGGCAATAAAAAGAGGTATGGATAAAGCAACAGCAAAAGCTGTAGAAGAAATACAAAAAATAAGTGTTGCAGTAAATGGAAAAGATGATATTGCAAGAGTTGCAAGTGTATCATCAGACAATGAAGAAGTAGGAAACTTAATTGCAGAAGCAATGGAAAAAGTATCTAAGGATGGAGTTATAACAATAGAAGAATCAAAAACATCAGATACAGCAGTTAATGTTGTAGAAGGTATGCAATTTGATAAAGGATATATTTCTCCATATATGGTAACAGATACAGAAAAAATGGAAGCTGTTTTAGATAATCCATATATTTTAATTACAGATAAGAAAATAAGTAATATCCAAGAAATATTACCATTATTAGAAAATTTAATGCAACAATCTGCAAAATTAGTTATTATCTGTGATGATATGGAAAATGAAGCATTATCTACATTAGTACTTAATAAATTAAGAGGTGTATTAAATGTAGTTGCTGTTAAAGCTCCAGGATATGGTGATAGAAGAAAAGAAATGTTACAAGATATAGCTATCTTAACTGGTGGAGAAGTTATAACAGGTGATTTAGGATTAGAATTAAAAGACACAAGAATTGATCAATTAGGAAGAGCAAAACAAGTTAAAGTTCAAAAAGAAAATACAATAATTGTTGATGGAATGGGAGAAAAACAACAAATAGCAGATAGAGTAGGACAATTAAAAGCTCAAATAAATGAAGAAAAAAGCGAATTTGATAGAGAAAAATTACAAGAAAGATTAGCTAAAATTGCTGGTGGTGTAGCTGTAATAGAAGTAGGAGCTGCAACAGAAATAGAAATGAAAGATAAAAAATTAAGAATAGAAGATGCATTATCTGCAACTAAAGCTGCTGTAGAAGAAGGAATTGTTGCAGGTGGTGGAACAACATATATTGATATTATTCCAGAAGTTAGCAAATTTGTAGATACATTAGAAGGAGACGAAAAATTAGGTGCATCAATTGTTCTTAAAGCATTAGAAGAACCAGCAAAACAAATAGCTAGAAATGCGGGATTAGAGCCAGCAGTTATAGTTGAAGAAGTTAAAAAATCAGCTAAAGGTGTAGGATTTAATGCAAGAGCAGAAAAATATGAAGATATGAAAAAAGCTGGTGTAGTTGATCCAACTAAAGTTACAAGAAGTGCTCTGCAAAATGCAGAAAGTATAGCTTCTATGATATTAACAACAGAAAGTCTAGTAGCAGATAAAAAAGAAGAAAAATGTAACTGTGGTGGAGGAGCTAATGCAGGAATACCAGATATGGGCGGAATGTATTAATAAAAAGAAAAAAGGGATTTGGGGACGGTCCTAAAATCCCTATTATGTAAAAAAGATTTAAAGGCAAAACTTTAAGTATTTTTTGCTTAATAGGAAACAGTGAAATTATTGAAAAAAGTTACATAATGTGGTAAAATTAAAAATGAGCAACTTGTAATATTTTAATGCCAGCATTTGGCAGAAGGAGGAAAGAAATGAAAGGGCAAAGAACGAGTTGGATAATGGAGCAGGAGATGCTTGAAGCTAATGTAGCTCCAAATATTTATGAGGAGCTGAAAGAGGCATGGAAGCAAGAAGCAGAATCACTTCGGCAATCAATTGAAACATGGGAAAAACCGAAGGGTATTCTGTATGCGGCATCACTTAAAACTGCAGGACTGGTAAGATATATGCCGGTGCAGAGTTCCTTAACAGAAATTCCGTTTAGGGATGAAAGTAAAGGCGACACAACATCTACTGTAGCATCCAGTGGATGTGCAATTATCGTAGCGAAGTTCTTGGAACGGTATTTCGACTGTGACAAGAACATGCAAATTAAGCATCTGGCAGAGATGGCCGTGGAATGTGGATACTGCGACTACAAACTGGTGGACGGAGTCTGGAAGAAGATGGAAATGGCCCATATCTGGTTCGATAAATTTGTGCCGAGATTTTTCGGACTTAAGAGTCAGAGAATATCTGATATCAACCAGATTATGTTCGCTCTGGACGAAAAAAGAGTGCCGGTTCTTCTTGTCAGGAATTCTGTTTACAAACAGGATCCGGAAAACACCGATTCACACTTGGTATGTGTATTAGGAATCGACAAGAACGGATATCATCTTTACGATCCGGAAATCCCGGAGATAACTCGTTGTGAATTCGAAAGAATTCACGAATCTATTCGTTTAGGATGGATTTTCTCCAAATAATGCGAAAGTGTGCAAGCAGATAGAGATTCTTCTATCTGCTTGTTCCTAATATAGTAGATTAGAATAATAAAAATCGCTTGGTAATAATTATACCAAGCGATTTTGAATTTTAAGGACAAATTTAAAAATTAAAATATGACTAACAGCATCCGTTTCTTCTATTTCCACCGCAACAACAGAATATTAAAATTAATAATATTATCCATATGCAACTGTCATCACCGAAACCGAAGCCACATCCACAACCTCTATTTTCTGGCATTGTAATCCCTCCTTTCGATAACTAAGTACTATAATTGATACTGCTCAATTATAATTACTGAAGAAAAATTAACAGTAATTTAATTAGCATCCACAAGGATCACATGGTGAGTCACATCCGCATCCAGCATTTCTGCCATTTCCACATCCACAGAAAAGTAATAAGAAAAGAATGATGAACCATAATAAATCATTATTACAACACATAATAATTACCTCCCTTTTCTCTAAAACCTAAGTATTTATTTTCTTAGTATGATATATCTTATTCGAAAGTTATCTATTGTGTTACTAAAAAAATAATGATATAATTTTTTGCAGAATGGTAGTGTATAAAGAAAAAGGAGATAAATTTATGGGTAATATAGTTTTATTAGATGATTTAACAATTAATAAAATAGCAGCCGGAGAAGTTATTGAAAGACCAGCATCTGTAGTAAAAGAAATGGTAGAAAACTCAATAGATGCAGGAGCAACAGCAATAACAGTAGAAATAAAAAATGGCGGAATTTCTTTTATAAGAATAACTGATAATGGAAAAGGAATTGCAAAAGATGATACAGAAATAGCCTTCGAAAGACATGCAACTAGTAAAATAAGAACAGCAAACGACATAGAAACAATACATTCTATGGGGTTTAGAGGAGAAGCTTTAGCAAGTATTGCAGCAGTTGCAAATGTTGAATTAGTAACAAAAACAGAAAAAGATGAAATAGGAACAAGAGTAGTAGTAGAAGCAGGTAAAGTATTAGAACATGAAGAAATAGGATGTAAAACAGGAACATCAATTACAGTTAAAAATTTATTTTTTAATACACCAGTAAGATATAAATTCTTAAAAAAAGATTTTACAGAATCTGGTTATATAGAAGATGCAATAACAAGACTTGCATTAGTAAATCCACATATTGCATTTAAATTAATAAATTCTGGAAAAACAATTATACAAACAAATGGTAATGGTGATGTTCAAGCTGTTATATATGGAATATATGGAAAAAATATTGCAGAAAACGTACTTAAAGTAGATTATACTTATGAAGATATTCATATAACAGGAGTTATTGGAAAGCCAGAAATAGCAAGATCTAATAGATCAAACCAATTATTCTTTGTTAATAATAGATATGTAAAAGATAAAGCTTTATCTGGCGCAATAGAAAAAGCATTTAAAGGATTACTTACAATAGGAAAATATGCATTTTCTATATTAAATATAGATATGGATCCAGCAAAAGTTGATGTTAATGTTCACCCAGCAAAATTAGAAGTAAGATTTGCAGATGACTCAAAAATATTTAAATCAGTATATCATGCAGTAAATGATACATTGCTAAAAAATGACTTAATAAAAGGATCTGAGAAACCAGAAGAGGGATTTGTAAATACTCCAAATACATCTTTGTTTGGTAATAGAGTAAGTCCAACTACAGAAGCTTTACAAAAAAATAGATTTAATGGATTATTAGAATTACAAAGAAAAATAAAAGAAGATTTAGAAAAGAGTAAAGCTGAACTAAACAGTAAATCAGAAGAAGAAAATAAATTATTAAATACAGTTAAAAATATAGAAAATCCATTAGAAAATAAAGCTTCTAATGTTGAGGAAACAAAACAAGATATAAAAGTAGAAGAAAGTGAAGCACCAAAAGATATAACACCAGAAGAACCAAAAATAAAAATAGAGCAATTAGAAGAAGCAAGTAAAGAAATAGACAAACAAATAGAAAATATAGCAAATGAAAACATAAAAGAAACACCAAAAACATCATTTGATGAGATGTATTTTAAAATATTTGGAACAAAGCCACCAAAACCAGAAGGTAATGAAGATAGCAATAAAGATGAAAATGAGATAGAAGATAGTGCACATTTATTAAAGCCAAATGAAGTAGAAAATACTAATTTATTTGATAATATAGAAGATGATTATAAATATAAACCACAATATAAATTTGTAGGAATAGTATTTAATACTTATATTATTTTTGAAATGGATAATGAAATGTATATTATGGATCAACATGCTGCTCATGAAAGAATTATGTTTGAAAAAGTAAAGAAAAATTATTATTCAGACGAAGCAAAAGATTCTCAATTAATGCTTTTACCAGATATTATTACTTTAACACATAAAGAAATGGATATTGCAAAAGAAAATATGGATTTATTTAGAAAAGCAGGATTTATAATAGATGAATTTGGTGAAAATACAATAAAAATATCTGGAACACCAAGTATTTGTGTTGATTTAAATACAAGAGAATTATTCTTAGAAACATTAGATGAAATAAATGCAGTAGCAAGAACAGCTAAACAAGAAAAAGAAAATAGATTCTTAGCAACAATAGCTTGTAAATCAGCAGTAAAAGCACATATGGTTCTTACAAAAGAAGAAGTTGAAAGTTTAATGGATGAACTTTTAAAATTAACTAATCCATTTACATGCCCACATGGAAGACCAACAGTAATTAAAATGTCAAAATATGAAATAGAAAGAAAATTTGAAAGAAAATAAGTATCTAATTAAAGGAGAAAAAATGGAAAGCACAGTAAGCAGAAAAGACGTAATTGTAATTGGTGGACCAACAGCATCAGGCAAAACAGCATTATCAGTTGAATTAGCCAAAAGAATAAACGGACAAATAATTTCAGCTGATTCTATGCAAATATATAAGGAAATGAATATTGGTACAGCCAAAGTTACAAAAGAGGAAATGCAAGGAATAAAACATTATATGATAGATATTGTTTCTCCAAATGAAAGATATTCTGTTGCGGATTTTAAAAATGATGCAGAAAATGCAATAGAAGAAATGATAAAAAATGGATATACACCAATTATAGTTGGTGGAACAGGATTATATGTAAATAGTTTAATTTATAATATAAATTATCCAGAACTAGAGTTTGATAAAGAATATAGAGATTATCTTGAAGAAAGAGCAGATAAAGAAGGACTAGAAACTTTATATAAAGAAGCTTTAGAAATAGATAAAGAAGCAACTCAAAAAATAAGCGTAAAAGATAGAAAAAGAATATTACGAATTTTAGAAATATATAAACAAACCGGAAAAACAAAGACACAATTAGAAATAGAGTCAAGAAGTGTTCCACCAAAATATAATTATAAGGTATTTGCTATAAATTATGATAGACAAAAATTATATGATAGAATAAATTTAAGAGTAGATAAAATGCTTGAAGAAGGACTTATAAAAGAAGTAGAAAACATTAAAAATAAATATTCAGATTTCCCAACAGCAATGCAAGGGCTTGGTTATAAAGAAGTAGTGGAGTATTTAAAAGAAGAAATATCATATGAAGAAATGGTAGAAAAAATAAAACAAGAAAGTAGAAGGTATGCAAAAAGACAAATAACATGGTTTAAAGCCATACCAAATATAATTTGGTTAAATGCTGAAGATGGAGTTAATAAAAATATTGAAATTATCTTGGAGGAGACAAATTGAAAAAAAAGATAAATGACAAAAGAAAAGTAATAAAACCAAATAAAATAAAAATAATTTTTGTAAGTATTCTAACTGTTGCAGTAATTATATATGGAATATATGCAATTTGGCAACTTGCAAGCAACCCTACAGATGTATTTTTAGTAGAACAAGGTTCAATTACTCAAGAAGAAAGAGTAGAAGGATATGTAATAAGAAAAGAAGAAAAAGTACAAGGGAATAATTATAAAAATGGTATGGTGCAGATAAAAGCCGAAGGAGAAAAATGTGCCAAAGATGAAAATATTTTTAGATATTACACAAAAGGAGAAGAGAATCTAGTAGCAAAAATTCAAGAACTGGACGAAAAAATAGATGAAGCACAAAAAAATGATACTACAAGCGTATTTTCAAGTGATATAAAATTACTAGATAAAGAAATAGAATTAAGACTAAATGAACTATCTAAAACAAACGATATTCAAAAAATTACAGAATATAAAAAAGAAATAGAAAACTACATAAAAAAGAAAACAGAAATTATTGGAGAAAACAGTAAATCTGGTTCATACTTAAATAAATTAATTCAACAAAGAAAAGAATATGAGAAAAAGCTAAATTCTGGAAGTGAATATATAAAGGCACCAATGAGTGGAGTTGTTTCTTATAAAGTTGATGGACTAGAAGATGTTTTAACACCAGATGACTTTAGTAGTTATAATAGATCTTTTTTTGAAAGTTTGAATTTGAAAACAGGACAAGCGATTGCAACAAGTACAGAATCTGGAAAAGTTGTAAACAATTATGAATGTTATATTGCAACAATAATAAAGAAAGATAAAACACATGATATAGAAAAAGACGATAGATTAGAATTAAGACTTTCAAATGGAGATGAAATACCAGCAAGAGTATATTATATTCAAGAACAAACAGATGATGATGTATTAGTTGTTTTTAGAATTACAAAAGATGTAGAAAAATTAATAGATAATAGAAAGATTTCTTTTGATATAATATTCTGGCAATATTCTGGTTATAAAGTACCAAATACAGCAATTATAAAAGAAGATGATTTGGCATATGTAATAAGAAATAGAGCAGGATATTTAAGTAGAGTACTTGTTAAAGTGGAAAAGGAAAGTGATACATATTCTATTATAGATAACTATGATTCTGATGAACTAAAAGAAATGGGAGTAAGCTCATCAAGTTTAAATGCAAGTACAAAAATAAATTTATATGATGAAATTCAAGCTGTTGCAGATGAAAATGTAAGATAAAATATTACAAATATATTACAATAATATTAAGAATAAATTACAAACATGAAAAACTATTGACAACATCGTAAAAAAGGTAGATACTATATGCAACACAACAAAGGAGAAATATTAGGAGGTTTTTTTAATGGCAGGAGCTATAATGAACAAAGTTTGGGATCTATTTGGAATGGATACAGAAAGAAATGAAGAAGAATTAGAAGAAAAAGATTATAACGAAAATGATTATTATGAAGAAGATGAAAATGAAGAAATAGACGATAGAAGATTTTTTGGAAAGAAAAATAAAGTGGTTTCTATGCCACAAACACAACAAATAAAAATGGTTATTTCACAACCTACAACATTTGATCAATCAGAAGAAATATGCGAATTTTTAAAAGATAAAAAATCTGTTATAGTAAATTTAGAATATGTAAACAAAGATGTTGCTAGAAGAATAGTAGACTTTATTAGTGGTGGAGTTTTTGCGTTAGATGGACATATACAAAAGGTATCAAACTCTATATTCTTAATAGCACCATACAACTACGAAATTACAAATGAAATGGCAAGAGAAGAAATATCAAACAAATTATCTGTATCTTGGCTAAAAAACAACACAAAGAACTAAATAAAAGCACGTAATCTCGTGCTTTTATTGATAAACTCAATAAAAAGCTCTTGGAACAAAAAGAAAACCACCAAGAGTTTAATTAGCAAGCTTGTCTTGCAAATGTGAAGGAGGACGGGAATATGTTGACACCATTAGATATTGAAAATAAAAAATTCTCAAAACAAAGAATAAATGGATATAGTGTAGAAGAAGTGGATGATTTTCTAGATGAATTAACAGTTGATTATGGAAAAGCATACAAAGAAAGCACTGAAGCTAAGAAAAAAATAGATGAATTAACACAAAGCTTAGCACACTATAAAAACATAGAAGAAACATTGCAAAGTACATTAGTTATGGCTCAATCAACAGCAGAAGAAGTAAAAAGTGTTGCAAGGCAACAAGCAGAACAAATTGTTAAAGATGCTAAAGGAAATGCTCAAAAAGAAGCAGATTCATTAGTTCAAGAAATCAATATGAAAAAGAAAGAATTAGATGACTTGAAAAAACAATTTGATGTTTACAAAGCAAAAATGGAAGCTTTACTAATTTCGCAATTAGAATTATTAAAAGATATAAACAAAGAAGAAGATGAATAAAGATATGATAACTAAAGACAAATTTTGCACTGTAATGTGCAAAATTTGTCTTTATCTGTCTTTATTACAAATCTATTAAATGTATGTTACATTTCTATTAAGATTATTGACATATATTTATTATTTAATAAAATATAGGATATAAGAGGTAATAATGAGAATTATAGGCGGAAATTCAAGAGGAACAAAATTATATACATTAGAAGGAATTAATACACGTCCAACACTAGATAGAGTAAAAGAATCTATGTTTAATATTTTACAAAATAATATTAAAGAAAAAACAGTATTAGATTTATTTGCTGGTAGTGGAGCAATAGGATTAGAATTTATAAGCCGTGGAGCTAAAGAAGCTACTTTATGTGAGAAAGAAAAAAAGGCAATTAGTGTTATTAACAAAAATATTGAAAAAATGAAAGTGCAAAGCAAAGTAAAAATTGCTTTTATGGATTATAGAAGATTTTTAGAAACAACAACCCAAAAATTTGATTTAATATTTTTAGATCCACCATATGAAACTAATTTTATAAGTGACAGTGTAGAACTAATCTTAAAAAAGAATTTGCTAAATAATGATGGAATTATTATAGCTGAGACAGATCAAGATGAAAGAGTATTAGAAGAATTAAAAAATATAGAAATAGAGATTTATGATATACGAAAATATGGAAGAGCAAAGCTAATATTTATGCGAAAGGGGTAAGAAAATGGAAATTTTCACATTACTAGAAACTTTGGAAGAAATGCTAGAACAAAGTAAAAAAGTTCCATTCACAGATAAAGTCGTAGTAGATAAAGAAGCGATTTTGGAAATTATAAAAGAAATAAGATTAAAGCTTCCAGATGAATTAAAACAAGCAAAATGGGTAAAAGAAGAAAGACAAAGAATTTTATCTGAGGCACAAAAAGAAGCTAATGATATTGTAAAAGAAGCAGAAACACGAATTATATCTATGATAGATGAACATGAAATAACTAAAAAAGCATATGAACAAAAAGCACAAATTATAGAAACTGCCAATGAAATGTCAAGAGAAATTTCACAAGGTACAAAAGAATATGCAGACAATGTATTAAGCAGTATTCAAACAGCTTTAGAAGATGCTTTAAAAGTAATACAAAGTAATAGAAAAGAATTAAAATAAATGAGAGTCAGAGGTCGGTAAAAGCAGAAAGCGGCGTCTGATTTTTTATATAGAAGGAAAGTTCTCCGAACTCTCCTCCTATATAGAAAAATTTCACACAAAATTGCTATACAATTTTGGCGAACGAACAAAGACGGGGCATGTAAGTTATTTAAAAGAGAAGAAAATATTAATCATGCCCCTTTTTGTTCTAGTATAGGAAAAATCGAGTTTTTCCTATACTAGAATGTCGCTTCGCTCTAACAACTGCACACAATTTTACTTGCGTAAAATTGGCGCACGAACAAAGACGCGACATGTTAGTTAACTAAAATGTTAGAGTATTGAAATCATGTCGCTTTTGTTCTTATATAGGAAAATTAAAGATTTTTACGAATATAACAAGGTTAAGTTTTCTATGGCCGTGCGATTGCAAAGCAAGATTTGTCTTTATAAAAAAATATATAATAAAATTCAAAAAAAGTGTTAATAAAATAATTTATATGATAAAATGGAAAAGGATATTTTTATACTAAATGGAGGTAAAAAATGGCACAAGCTAAAAGAGCAAAAACAACAAAGAAATCTGTAGGAAGACCAAAAGGAAGTACTAATAAAAGTAAGGGAACTAGAAGTAGAAACAAGAAAAATAATGTAGATAAAAATTTAATTGTAGTAGTAATGATAATAGTAAGTTTACTGCTATGTGTTTTAATATATACAAAATCAGGATGGATGGGAGAACATTTAAGCCCAACATTAGGTGGAATAATGGGAGTAATTAAATACATTTTACCTATTGGAACTTTTGCTATAGCTATAAAAATTGCAACAGATGATAAGGATTATTTAAGCAAAAAAATTATAAATTATGTGATTTTCTTATTATGTATTACAGCTGCAATGACAATATTTTTAATTAATAATGGTACTTTATCAGAAAATATGGAATTTTCAGATTTTATAGAAAAATCATATGATTTAGGAACAAGAAACATAGGTGGTGGAGCAATCGGAGGAATGCTAGCTCTTCCTTTATGTCAGTTTTTAGGAACTTTAGGAAGTATAATTTTATTAATAGGAGTTGCAATTATAAATTTAATAAATTTATTTGAGATAAAACCAGCAGAAATTATAAATAATATGATAGAAAGAGCAAAAGAACGTAGAGAATATGAAGATGAAGAAGACGACGAAGAAGATGATGAAGAAACAGATGAAAAAGAAATTATAATAGAAAAGAAAGATAAGAAAAAGAAGAAAAAAGAAAAACAAGCAGAAGAGATTCCGATGGAAGATCAAATTACAATTAATTTAAATGAAACAGAGCCTAAAAAGAAAAAATTATTTGGTCGTACAAAAGATGAGGTTAATGCAGTATTAAAAGAAGAGCCAACTAAACCAGACCAAATAGAAGCGAACCTATTTAAACAAGAACAAGAGAAAAAAGAAGAAAAAACAAAAGAAGTACTAGTATTAGAACATGGATTAACAGAAGAAGAAGAAAATTATGAATTTCCGCCAATAGAATTATTAAGTGAAGGACAAGGAAGAGTATTTAAAGGTGGTAAGAAAGCTTTAGCAGATACTGCAACAAAACTTCAAAAAACATTATACAGTTTTGGAGTTTCTGCAAAAGTAGAAAATGTTTCTGTAGGACCAGCTATAACAAGATATGAGGTAAAACCTGCAGAAGGTGTTAGAGTAAATAAAATTGCAAATTTAGCTGATGATATTGCGTTAAGTTTAGCAGCAGAGAGTATTAGAATAGAAGCACCAATTCCAGGAAAACAAGCTGTAGGAATAGAAATACCAAATAAAGAAAATGAAGTAGTTCATTTAAGAGATATAATAGAAACAGAAGATTTTATAAATCATAAATCAAAACTAGCATTAGCATTAGGAAAAAATGTTGGTGGAGAAAGTGTTATTGCTGATGTTGCAAAAATGCCACACGTATTAATTGCAGGAAGTACAGGTTCAGGAAAGAGTGTTTGTATTAACACATTAATTACAAGTATATTATATAAAGCAAAACCAAATGAAGTAAAACTATTGATGGTAGATCCAAAGGTTGTTGAACTTTCTGTATATAATGGAATACCACATTTATTAATACCAGTTGTAACAGATCCTAAAAAAGCAGCAGGTGCTTTAGCTTGGGCTGTACAAGAAATGGTAAATAGATATAGCCTTTTTGCCAATAAAGGTGTAAGAGATATAAAAGGATATAATGCAGCAATAGAAAAAGAAGGTGGAACTGGAAAACTTCCACAAATAGTAATAATAATAGATGAGCTTGCAGATTTAATGATGGTTGCAGCAAAAGACGTAGAAGATGCAATATGTAGATTAGCACAAATGGCAAGAGCTGCTGGAATGCACTTAGTTATAGCGACACAAAGACCATCTGTTGATGTAATTACAGGTATAATTAAAGCAAATATTCCATCAAGAATTGCTTTCGCTGTTTCTTCACAAGTAGATTCAAGAACAATACTAGATAGTGTTGGAGCAGAAAAACTATTAGGTAAAGGAGATATGTTATTTTATCCATCAGGAGCATCAAAACCTACAAGAGTCCAAGGTGCATTTGTATCTGATAGTGAAGTAGAAAAAATAGTTGACTTTTTGAAATTTAATGGTGGAGAAGCTAAATATAATGAAGATATTATAGAAAGTATAGAAAAATCTAATAGTACAGATAAAGAATTAGATCAAATGGAAGAAGATGACGATACAGATCCATTATTAATGGAAGCTATAGATACTGTAGTAGAAACAGGACAAGCATCTACATCATTTATACAAAGAAGATTTAAAGTTGGATATGCAAGAGCAGGAAGAATAATAGATCAAATGGAAGAAAGAGGAATAATATCTGGTTACCAAGGAAGTAAACCAAGAGAAGTATTAATTACTAAAGAAAGACTTGCAGAATTAAAAATGTCAGATTCTTTAGAAGAGGAAAATAATTAGAAAGGTGGATAAATATGCCAAGAGAAAAAATTTTTTCAAAGCTAAAATATAAAGATTATAATGCTTTACTAGAAAAAGTTTTAGAAACTAAAGAATTTCCTAGTACATCAAAAAATTTAGTGTTAAGTATTTTATATAAAATGGAAGCAGGATATGAAGATTATAAAAATACAAAAAGAGATGTAACAGAAAAAGGAAAAATAATAACAGATTTAATAAATATAGTACAAAACCATTGTGATGTTTTAAATGTCATTAAACCAGAAAGTAATAGAAGTACTGCTTTAAAAGAAGTAAAAGAACATTATATATCAGATATAAAAGAAAAATCTTTAGAAGTTTTACCAAATGAAAGACTAATATTACAAGGATTATATAGTTTGGACTATAATGCTAATATGGTATGTGACAAATATGGTCTTCTAAAAAAAGCAATAACATATGTTTTAAGTAGAGGAGCATCATCAAATAAAGCAGAATTAATAAGAGATTTTAACGGATATTCTTGGTATATATCACCTATAGAATTTGAAGATATTTATTCAAATTTAATATTCCAAAATATAAGAATAATAGCAGGAAATGATTTGTTAGAGGAATGGCTAAATAATACTGATAAAAATAAAGACTATTTACAAGATTTAGAGAAAGAATTAACTAGAAGGTTAGATAATAAAAAGGCTAAGGAATTAATTCATCAAATGTTAAAAACAATGTTAGTAGTATATTTAACAAGATTTCCAGAAGAAAGACCAGAAAAAGAACAAGAAGAAGATAAGAAAACTATTTTAAAGCAATTAGATGAAATTTCTAGAAAAAAGAAAAAATGCTTAAAAGAAGTGGAAAGATTAGATAAATATATTAATAATACAACAAACCTAAAAAGAGAATTAACAAGAAGAAAGAAATTAGGAACAGATTTAGAAAATATTGAAGAATTAAGAGAAGTTTTAATAAAAGACAGAGAAAATTATATAAAACAAATTATGAAATACAATAAAGCAATAGACCCAACAAGATTTGTTAAAAAAGTAAAAAGAGCTAAAGAAGTTCCAATAATAAATTATGATGAAATAATAATTAATAACTCAAGCTTAGAAGATGAAATTATAAGATTACAAAAATTATTCTTAAGTGATTACAAAATATTAATAGAAAAGCTAGAAGGAAGAAGAGAAATAATAGAACTTATGTATGAGTTTAGATATTATAATTTAATTCCTATAGATGATGAAACTCAAATAAAAGATGAGATTAGTTTATCAAAAGAAATAGACGAAGTAAGAACTTTTCTAATAAAGAAAGCTTTAAACGGAAAAATTATTAATGTTGTAAACAATAATGAATATATAAATTTAGAAGTTTTAAAAAATATTTTTTCATTAAGAATAATAAATTTAGAAAATGCAGAAGTATTTTTTCAAAATACAGAAGATGGTGCAATAGTAAATTACTTAGAAGGAAATACAGAAGAAACAGCTGTAAAAATGATTTTTCCAAAAGATATAGGAAAATATAAAATTAAAGAAAATAGAAAAATAAAAATATTTTCTTAAAATAGGAGGATACTAATGAAAATAACTTTTTTAGGAGCTACAAAAACTGTAACTGGTTCTAACTTTTTAGTAGAAGGTGCAGGAAAAAGATTTTTAGTAGATTGTGGATTATTCCAAGGTAAAGCAACAGAAGAATTAGAAAATTCAGAACCATTTGAATTTGATATAAATAGCATAGATTTTATGCTATTAACACATGCACATATAGACCATTCAGGAAGAGTTCCAAAATTATATAAAGATGGGTTTAGAAAAAATGTTATAGCAACAAAAGCTACTTGTGATTTATGTTCTATAATGCTTCCTGATAGTGGTCACATACAAGAAATGGAAATAGAATGGACAAATAAAAAGAGAAAAAGAAAAGGTGAAGAACCATTAGAACCATTATATACAGCAGAAGAAGCCGCTAGGTCATTAGAATTATTTCGAGCTGTAAAATATGATGAAGTAATAGAAATAGATGAAAATATACATGCTAGATTTAATGATGCTGGTCATATGTTAGGTTCTGCTACAATAGAAGTTTGGATAAATGAAAATGGAAAAGAAGAAAAAATAGTATTTTCAGGTGACTTAGGAAATAATGATATACCACTACTTAGTGAGCCAACAATGATAGAAGATGCTGATTATTTAGTTATGGAATCTACTTATGGAAGTAGAATGCATATGAGAAATGATGATAAAGCCGAATTATTTTTAAATATTGTTTCAGAGACATTAGAAAGGGGAGGAACAGTAGTAATTCCTTCATTTGCAGTAGGAAGAACACAAGAAATCTTATTTGAAATAAACAAATTAAAAGATAAAAGAGATGACGAAGATTTTAAGAAAAAATATGAGGAATTAATGAGAGTTCCAGTATATGTAGATAGTCCTCTTGCAATTTCTGCAACAGAAGTATTTGAAGATAATATGGAATTATTTGATGAAGAAACTCAAAAATACATATCAGAAGGAAATAATCCATTAGAATTTCCAGGATTAAAATTTACACGTACAGTAGAAGAATCTAAAGCATTAAATGAAAGTGATGAATCATGTATAATTATATCTGCAAGTGGAATGTGTGATGTAGGTAGAATTAAACATCATTTAAAACATAATATATGGAATCCTCTTAATACAATTTTATTTGTTGGATATCAAGCACCTGGAACATTAGGATATAGTATTGTAAACGGTGCTAAGAAAGTAAAATTATTTGGAGAAGAAATGGCAGTAAATGCTCAAATCGAATATATAGAGGGATATTCAGGACATGCAGACCAAGAAGGATTATTAAACTTTATATATTCTTTCATAAAAAAACCCAAACACATATTCTTAGTTCATGGAGAACCAGAAGGACAAGAAGTATTAAGATCTAAAATTATGGAGACAACAAATTTACCTGTAACAATTCCATCTTTTGGTGAAACATATGAAGTTACAGATGAAAGAGTAACATTAACTGGTAGATACAGAAGAGATACAAAAGAAAATAATAAATTTACAAGAGTTGCAATTATAGATAGATTGAATGGATTAAAAGAAAGAATTGCTGATATGCAAGATTTAATAAAAGATGATTTAAATGAAAATACAATCGAAAATTCAGAAATTGACAGCTTAACTGCTAAAATACGTGATTTACAAAATCAAATTAGTAGAATAGTAAAAAAATAAAGGAGAACACAAATGAAGAAGAAATATTTTAATGATGCATTTATAGGAAATAGAAAAATGATTGCAAGTATTTCAAGACATGGAGAACTTTTAAGATTATCATATCCTACAGTAGATTATAGGCAATTTATAGATTTTTACGAAACAGGTGTTAAGATAAATGATTCTATGCTTATAAGACTAGAAGATGATATTAACAATGTATATAAGCAATATTATTATGAAGATACAAATGTCTTAAATACTGAAATAGAAAACACTTACTTTAATCTTAAAATATTACAAGAAGATTTTATACCAATGGAAGAAGAAGTTTTAATTAGAAGATATGAGTTTACTAATAATAATAAAATAGATTTAGATGTAAAGTTTTTAATAAATTCTAAAATGTTTTCTAATTTAAATAATATGGTAGGTGCAAGAGTATGCAATAATGCAATGCTACAATATGGACATGATTTTGCAATGGCAACTTTTTCTAATCTACCAATACATGGATATCAACTAAATAATGTAGATAATAATATTTCGTCTGGAATCTTGCAAGATAAAGATTATATAGGAATGTCAGATCATTCTGCAGTTTCTTACGATATAGGAACTATAAAACCAGGAGAAACGAAAAAATTTAATATATATATTTATATAAATAAAAATTATAAAGTTGATGTACTATATGATCTTATAAATGAAATTGATAGAATAAAAGAATTTGACACATTAAAATTATTAAAAGAAACAAAGAATTATTGGAGAAAATATGTAAAAAAACATGAAGTACTAAAGCTTAAAGATTATGGTGAAGAATATAATTCAAAAGTAGAGAAAATTTTAAAAAGAACAATTTTATTATATCCTTTATTAGTAAATGAAAAAACAGGTGGAATAAGTGCAGCACTAGAAGTTGATGAAGAGAAGGACTTGTGTGGAAGATATAATTATTGTTGGCCAAGAGATGCTGTAACTATTTCTCAAGCATTAGATATGATTGGAATGTATGATGAGGCAGATAAGTTTTATAATATCTTTTTAAGAAAAACTCAAAGTAAAAATGGAATGTGGGAGCAACGTTTCTATACAGATGGAAGATTAGCTCCATGCTGGGGATATCAAATAGATGAAACAGCAAGTGTATTAGTAGGAATATATCAACATTTTAAGATAAAAGAATTTAGAAAAAAAGAAAAAGATATGGACTTATTAATAAAGAATCTAGATATGTGTGAAAATGCAACAGAATTCTTAAAAAGATATGTAGATCACCTTATGGGAAAAGAGGAAGAAGAAGTTCCGATAGAAGAGAAATATAGTTATTTGAACAGAAAACAAATCTATAAACATGTAAGTTATGATTTGTGGGAAATGAATGAAGGTGTACATTTATATTCTATATCTGCAATATATGCTGCATTTGACGCTATGGAAAAAATTTATTTAGAAATTCAAAAAGAAAATAAAAAATTTAAAATGCCACTTGATTTTACAGAACTTTCACAATATAGAAACGAAATAAAAGAATATATATTAAATAATTTAGTAGATAAAAATCAAAATATCTTAAAAAGAAATACAAATGATAATAGTATGGACATAAGCATATTGGGAGCAATTACCCCATTTAAAGTATTTAAACCAGATGAGGAAATTGTAAAAAATACAATTCAAAAAATCAATTTAACATTAAGAACATATACTGGTGGAATCTTAAGATTTGAAAATGATGGATATATGGGAGGTAAAAATCCTTGGCCAATAGCTACATTATGGATGTATATGTATTATAAAATGATAGGTGCAGAAGAAGAAGCAATAGAATGTTTTAGATTTATTGTAAAAACAGCAACAAATTTAGGATTTTTAGCTGAACAAATTGATAATGATAAAATGGAAGCAAATTGGGTAATAGGATTAGGATGGTCACATGCGATGTTCATATTAGCTTTAGGAATAGAAGAATTAATGTAAAGAGGGACTTATTAAATGAAGGCAAAAACAGTATTTGTATGTAATGAATGTGGATATGAATCTGCAAAATGGATGGGAAAATGCCCTGCTTGTAATGCATGGAATACATTTTTCGAAGAAAAAATATCAACAAAAACAGAAGGTGGAAAAAAAGAGAAGAAAATTGAACAAACACCAAAGCCATTAAACAGTTTTGTAGGAAAAGATGCTAAAAGAACTTCTACAGGATATGCAGAATTAGATAGAGTACTAGGAGGAGGTCTAGTAAAAGGATCTTTAGTACTAGTTGGTGGAGAACCGGGAATAGGAAAGTCTACTTTAATATTACAAATATGTAATAAAATTAAAGGAGAAGGAAAAGTTCTTTATGTATCAGGAGAGGAGTCTGCAGAGCAAATAAAACTAAGAGCAGACAGATTAAACATAAATAATGAAGATATATTATTTTTAGGAGAAACTGATATAGATGTTATTGATGAAGCAATAGAATCTATTGTTCCAAAACTTGTTATAATAGATTCTATGCAAACCATGTATTCTGACGAAATATCTTCTGCAGCAGGAAGTGTAAGTCAAGTTAGAGAAATTACATCTA
Organism: uncultured Clostridia bacterium; assembly: GCA_944390295.1. Lineage (GTDB taxonomy): Bacteria > Bacillota > Clostridia > TANB77 > CAG-508 > Merdicola. The sequence continues at coordinate 34,177 of CALXPV010000002.1, forward strand.
GAATAATGAAAATTTGTAAATCAAGACAAATTACGACAATTATAATTGGACATGTTACAAAAGATGGAAATATAGCAGGCCCTAGAGTTTTAGAACATATGGTAGATACAGTATTATACATAGAAGGAGAAAGATATTTTTCTTATAGAATTGTAAGAGGTGTAAAAAACAGGTTTGGATCTACAAACGAAATTGGAATGTTTGAGATGCAAGAAGAGGGAATGGTAGAAATAACAAATCCATCTTCGATACTAATATCTGAAAAAGAAGATAATCCTTCAGGTTCAATAGTTGTAGCAACAATGGAAGGAACAAGACCGCTTTTAGTAGAACTTCAAGCATTAGTAACTCAAAGCGTTTTTGGGTTACCAAGAAGAACTGCAAATGGTATAGATTACAATAGATTAACATTATTAGTAGCAGTTATGGAAAAAAGAGCAGGATTTGCCTTAGGAAACCAAGATGTATATTTAAATGTAGTAGGTGGAATGAAGATTAGTGAGCCAGCACTAGATTTAGGTATATTACTTGCTACTGCATCAAGCTATAAAAATGTTAGCATTCCCAAAGGTGTTATAGCTATGGGTGAAGTAGGACTAACTGGAGAAATAAGAACAATTAACATGATGGAAAAAAGGCTGAAAGAGGCTGAAAAGTTAGGTTTTAAAAAATGTATAATTCCAGAAAATAACAAAAAACTATTGAAATATAGCTATAAATTGGATATAATTGGTGTGAAAAATATAAATGAAGCAATGAAAGCAATAGGTTTAAAATAACCGTTAATATATTGTAAGCTAGAAAGGGTTGATTAACTTGAGAATCAGCAAGAAGGACGAAGTTACAGATATATTAAAACTAATAGCACCAGGAACATTAATAAGAGAAGGATTAGACAATATATTAAAAGCTAAAACAGGTGCATTACTAGTGTTTTCAGATAATAAAGAAGTACTAGATTTAGTTGATGGAGGCTTTTTTATAGACGAAGAATATACACCATCTAAATTATATGAATTAGCAAAAATGGATGGAGCAATTATTTTAAGTACAGATTTAAAAAGGATTTTATATGCCAATGCTCAACTAATACCTTCACCAGAAATAGAAACAACAGAAACAGGAACAAGACATAGAACTGCAGAGCGTACTGCAAAACAAACTGGAGCATTAGTAGTAAGTATTTCACAAAGAAGAAATATAATTACAGTATTTAAAGGTGATTTACGTTATACAATGCGAGATTCGTCTACAGTATTAAATAGAACAGACCAAGCAATACAAACATTAGAAAGATATAAAAAAGTATTTGATAGTAAATTAAATATATTAAATGAATATGAATTTAATGATATTGTAACATTAGATAATGTAATTACAGCAATACAAAGAGCAGAAATGGTTATGAAAATTGTAGATGAAGTAAAAAGAGGAATTTCAGAACTTGGTGATGAGGGAAGGCTAATAAGCATGCAACTAGAAGAACTAGTTGGAGGACTAGAAAAAGAAGAATTACTAATTATAAAAGATTATAATGGTAAAATAAAAGAAAAAAATGAGGAAGAATTACTAGAAGAAATAATAAATCTACCATACGAAGATTTATTAAAAGCATCTTCAATAGCTAAAATATTAGGCTATGAAAGTTTTGAAAACTATGATGAAGTTGGTGTATATACTAGAGGATATAGAATATTAAATAAAATTCCGAAAGTTCCTAGTAATATAGTAGATAATTTAGTAAAATCGTTTAAGTCGTTCCAACATATTTTATCTGCAGATATACCAGAATTAGATGAGGTAGAAGGAATTGGTGAAGTAAGAGCCAAAACAATAAAACAATCATTAAAAAGAATGCAAGAACAATTTATATTTGATAATGCATTAATATAAAATAGGAGGAAAACAAATGAAAGCAAAAAGAATAATAATGGTAATAGCAATTATAATAATAATTGCATTAATAGGAATAGTAGGTTTTACATTATATCAAAAACAAACTACTACAATTTCAAATCCTATTGCAACAATGGAAATTGAAGGATTAGGAACTATGAAAATTGAGTTATATCCAGATCAAGCACCAAATACAGTTAAAAACTTTATTACATTAGCAAATAGAGGATTTTATGATGGATTGACTTTCCATAGAATAGTTAAAGATTTTATGGTACAAGGTGGAGATAAAGAAGGAACAGGATCAGGATCTCCTACTTTAGCAGATTTAAGAGATGACGGATCAAAAACAGAAACTTATGCAATTAAAGGAGAATTTGTACAAAATGGATTTAATCAAAATTCTTTAAGACATGAAAAAGGTGTAATATCTATGGCTAGATCTGATTATAGTCAAATGGGACTATATGAAGAAGGATACAATTCAGCAGGCTCACAATTCTTTATAATGACAGAAGATAATTCTAGTTTAAATGGATATTATGCAGCATTTGGTAAAGTTATAGAAGGAATGGAAGTATTAGATAAATTAAATGAAACAAAAGTAGAAGAAGCAGAAGATGGAGCAGAAGCAAGTACTCCAGTTGACCCACCGGTTATTAAAAGTGTAAGAGTAGATACATTTGGTGTAGATTATGGAGAACCAGAAACAGTAACACCATTTGATTACAATTCTTATTTACAACAATTATACGGAATGAGCTATTAATAAATTAATAAAAAACACTTAAGAAATTTTCTTAAGTGCTTTTTTTTGTGAATTTTTACATTAGCTTTTACTAATTAGGGACAGTGATTAAAAATCAAGCATATAATATTGTATAAGAGAGGTAATGTTATATGAAAATAAGATATTTTGATCATGCGGCTACAACTGCAGTTGCAGAAGAAGTAAAAGATGAAATGTTACCATATTTTACAGAAAATTATGGTAATGCATCTGCATTATATGATTTAGGTAAAAAATCTAAAGAAGCTATAAATATAGCAAGAGGAAGAGTAGCTAGAGCAATAAACGCAAAACCAAATGAAATATATTTTACGTCTTGTGGTACTGAAAGTGATAATTTGATATTAAAAGGAATTGCAAAAGCCTATAGAAATAAAGGGAACCATATAATTACAAGTAAAATAGAACATCCAGCAATATTAAATTCTTGTAGAAGCTTAGAAAAAGAAGGAGTTAGAGTAACTTATTTAAATGTTGATAAAAATGGTTTTGTTGATTTACGAGAACTAGAAAAGGCAATAAATAAAGATACAATACTAATATCAATAATGATGGCAAATAATGAGATTGGAACAATAGAACCGGTAAAAGAGATTGCAGAAATAGCGCATATAAATAATGTGATTTTTCATACAGATGCAGTTCAAGCAATTGGAAATATAAAAATAGATGTTAAAAAACTAGGAATAGATGCAATATCTATGTCTGCACATAAGTTTTATGGACCAAAGGGAGTAGGGGCTTTATATGTTGATGAAAATATAAATTTTGTTCCTATACAAAATGGAGGACATCAAGAAGATGATAAAAGGGCAGGTACAGAAAATGTTGCAGGAATAGTTGGATTAGGTAAGGCAATTGAAATAGCAAATCAAGGGATTGAAGAATATAATAATAAATTATTAAATTTGCGAAATTACTTTTTAGAAAGAATAAGAGTAATACCATATACTAAAATAAATGGAGATTTAGATAAAAGATTATCAGGAAATATTAACATATCTTTCTTAGGTGTAGATAATAGAGATATAATGAAAGAATTAAATAAAAAAGGAATATGTGTTTCTGCAGGTTCAGCATGTAGTAGTGGCTTTATTAGGACTTCTCACGTGCTTTCTGCAATAGGGCTTTCTGAAGGTATTGCAAGAGGAACCATAAGAATAACATTTGGCAGGGAGAACACAAAAGAAGATATAGATTATTTAGTAGATACACTAGAAGAAACTATAAAAAAACTAAGAATTCAAAACTAAAAAAAGAAGAGCTTTTAAAGCTCTTCTTTTTGAATTATATTATTCTTTAGCAATATCTTTTAATTTTTTATTAACTGCCTTTTTTTCTCCGTCTTTAATAACTTCTGTTGCAGCTCCTAAACCACCTAAAGCTGCTGTAGCTTCAAATGGGATAAATACTTTGTTTGCATCACCTTTAGCAACTTCTTCAAGAGCTTCTAAAGATTTTAATTGAATAAGTTTTTCGTCTGGATCTGCTTTTTTAATTGCTTCATATACCATTCTGACTTCTTCTGCTTTAGCTTCTGCAACTTTTCTAATAGCTTCAGCTTCACCGGCAGCTCTTCTGATTCTAGCTTCTTTATCAGCTTCAGCTTGTAAGATTGCAGCTGCTTTTTGTCCTTCAGCAAGTGTGATTGCAGATTGTCTTTCACCCTCAGATTGAAGAATTAAAGCTCTTTTATTTCTTTCTGCGTTCATTTGTTTTTCCATTGCATCTTTAATATCTTCTGGTGGGTTAATATCTTTAATTTCTACTCTGTCTATTTTACATCCCCATTTATCTGTTGCTTCATCTAGTATAGATCTTAATTTTTGGTTAATTAAATCTCTTGAACTAAATGTATCGTCTAAAGTCATTTTACCAACGATATCACGAATTGTAGTAATTGCTAAATATTCAATACCTTTCTTTAATGATTGAATTTCATAAACTGCTTTTGCAGGGTCTGTAATTTGATAGAATACAACTGTATCTATTGTAATTGTAACATTATCTTGTGTAATAACTCCTTGTGGAGGTATATCCATTGTTTGTTGTTTTAAACTAACAACACTACGAACATGATCTACAAATGGAAAGATAATTGTAAGACCAGCGTCTGCTACTTTATGAAATTTACCTAATCTTTCTATAATATAAACTTCAGATTGTTTTACAACCTTAATTGATTTGTAAGCTATAATAAGTATTAAAACAATTAAGATTACTAAAAATATAATTCCTCCCATAATTTTCTCCTTTTATTTTATAATTTATTGTTAACGTTAGATGGAGCTTTATAATTGCTTGCAACACAAGCTTTTACACCATCTATACCAATAATTTCTACTTCAGAACCTTTTGGTATGACTATATTGGTCTCGATAGTTTTGGCTGACCAAATTTCACCAGCGACTTTTACTTGTCCTGTTCCTTTAAGCGAAGAGATTTCTTCAGTTACGATTGCTGTTTTTCCAATTATTGTTTTTGAATTTGTTATTGTTGTATCGTTTTTTGTATATTTATTAAGTAATGGTTTTGTGAATATAAGAAGTATAACAGAAACGATTACAAATACTAAAATTTGAATAAATAAGTTAGAAGTAATAAAACTTACTAACATTGCTGCTACAGCTCCAATTGCAAACCATAATAGTAAAAAACCAGCAGTTAACATTTCCCCTACAAATAGTACTCCTGCAAGTACTAACCAAAGTAACCACATAAGAAAGTCCCCCTTTCTCGCAATAACTACTAAAATTATAACATAAAGCAATATAAAAGTAAAGAAAATAATGGTAATATTATGTTAAGTAAAACATTTTTTATAAATAATATTCACTATTTAAATTTTTTATGATAATATGATAAAAAAATTTAAATATAATGAGGAGAATACAAATGGCAAAAAGAATGTTAGAAGATACGAAAAGCAAAAAAGGTAGAATAATATTTAATATTATAGTTGCAATAATTTTTCTATTATTAATAGCAGGAATATTTTATATATCACCAAACTATGTAAAAGAAGATAGAGAAGGAAAAATTGGTATACTTATTAATAACAATGATGTTACTTTAAGTATGAAAAAAGATATTTATAAAGATGAGAATAATAATATATATTTATCAAGAGAAGATGTAAAAAATTATTTTGACAAATACATAAATTATGATGAAGAAACAGGAGAAATAATTACTACTTCAGAAATAAATATTGCTAGAATGCATGTTGGAAGTAATGATATTTCTATAAACGGTGTAGAAGATACATTAAACTCACAAGTATTAGAAAAAAATGATACAATTTATATTCCTTTTTCAGAAATAAGCGAAAAAGTATATGATGTAAATTTAAATTATATAGAAAGCACAGATACAATTGTAATAGATTCATTAGATAGAAAACAAGAAAAAGCAACTATAACAAAAAATACAAATTTAAAATATAAGACTACTGGATTTTCAAGAACATTATCAAAACTTAAAGAAGGCGACGAAGTTATATATATTCAAGATGTAGAAGATTGGACACAAGTAAGAACAAAAGATGGAATAATAGGATATGTAAAAAATGATGTTCTTGGCAAAAAAGAAACTGTAAGAGAAGATAAAGAATATGTAAAAAAAGTAGAAGGAAAAGTAAACTTAGTATGGGATTACTATTCTGAGTATGTAAATGCACCAGATAGAACAAATCAAACTATAGATGGTGTTAATGTTGTATCACCAGCATTTTTCTCTTTAGAAACAGGAAGTAATGGAGAAATCTTTGATAATTGTAATGAAGAAGGAATAAGATATATAGAATGGGCTCATAACAATGGATATCAAGTATGGGCAATGTTTTCTAATAACTCTTTAAGAGATACTACATCTAACATATTAAATGATTATGAAAAAAGAGAATATATGATACAAAATTTATTAAACTTAGCAGAGAAATATAATATAGATGGAATAAATGTAGACTTTGAGAATATGAATGGAGAAGATAAAGATTTATATTCTAGATTTTTAATAGAATTATCACCACAATTAAGAAGAGCTGGAAAAACATTATCTGTAGATGTAACAGCACCAGATGGTTCAGAAACATGGTCTTTATGTTTTGATAGAGATACAATTGCAGATGTATCTGATTATATTATATTTATGGCATATGACCAACATGGTCCAAGCTCAAAAAAAGCTGGAACAGTAGCAGGATATAATTGGGTAGAAACAAATATAAAGAAATTTTTAGGACAAGAAGATGTAGATGCAGAAAAATTAATTTTAGGAATTCCTTTATATACAAGACTTTGGAAAGAAACAAATGGAGAAATTGATTCTGATGTTGTAAATATGAAAGATATACAATCAGAAGTTCCAGAGGGATTAGTTGCAAATTGGGATGATGAATTAAAACAATATTATGCAGAATATGAGGAAAATGGTTCTACATATAAAATATGGGTAGAAAATGAAAAATCTGTACAAGAGAAAATTAAATTAGCAAATAATTATAAATTAGCAGGAATTGCTTTTTGGGAAAAAGATAGAGAAACAAACGATGAGTTTTGGACAATGGTAAAAGAAGAATTAAATAAGTAATAAAAAATCACCTTTTTCATATAATGAAGAAGGTGATTTTTATGATTGGATATATAAGAAAAGATAATAATTGTAATATTTTAGACAAATTATTATGCAAAACAATTAAAAGCAATTATGAAAATGGAATAGAATATAAAAGTGTAAAATTTAATAAAAAGTTATTAAAAATATTAATGAAAGATAATATAAAAACAGTGGTAATCGCCAAAAAAGACAAAGCAGAAAAAGAGTTTATCAATATGCTATATGCAAATAATATAAATATATTAAATGGTAGAAATTTATTTAAACATTTATTACCAGAAATTATTGAATACTTAAGTGATAAAGTGGAAATTACTAAAGAGATGATGGAAATAACAATATTAGTAAATGATTTTTCTAAAATTAATTTGTTTTATATAAATGAAATATTAAGCAGAGTAAAAAATGTAAATATAGTTACTAATAATATTAGTAAATTTAAAAAATGGAGTAACGATATGTATAATAAGCAAGCTATAGTTATTCCAATCATGAATAATAAAAATAAAAGTTTGAAAAATAAGAATTATATTATTAATATAGATTTCCCAGAGGAGCAATTAAATAAATATAAAATTAATCGAAAAGCAATTATTATTAATATAGAAGAAAATATTAATATAAATATTAAAGGATTTGAAGGAATTAATGCCAATAGCTATATAATAAAACAAGTAGATGCACTGCAAGAATTTAATTATAATGAAATATATGAATCTTATATAATAAATAATCAGATAAATGAAATAAGAAGAAAAATAGAGAATGATAAAGTAAAAATAATATATTTAATAGGAAAGAATGGAATTATAGATAATAGCGAATATAAGAATTTATAAAACTTGATAGTCACTACTTGACAAAATAAAAATATTAGCTTAATATAATGCAGGAATAAATTTATCAGGAGGGAAGACAATATGGGAGATAGCAACAAAGAAATTCTACTAACAGAAGAAGGATATAAAAAAATGGAAGCTGAATTGGAGAAGTTAAAAACAGAAGAGAGAGCAGAGATAGCAGAAAGAATTAAAGTTGCTCTAGGATTTGGAGACCTTTCAGAAAATTCAGAATATGATGAAGCAAAAAATGCACAAGCAGAAAATGAAGAAAGAATAGCAGAATTAGAAGCAAAATTAAGATTTGCAAAAATTATTGACGATTCTGAAATAGATACAAAAAAAGTTCAAATCGGAAACACAGTAAAAGTTTTAGATATGGAATTTGATGAAGAAGTAGAATACACAATAGTAGGAACAACAGAAGCAGATATTACAGAAAATAAAATATCTAACGAATCACCAATAGGTTCAGCTTTATTAGGAAGCAAAAAAAATCAAGTAGTAGAAGTAGAAGTACCAGCAGGTATATGTAAATATAAAGTATTAGAAATAAAAAAATAATATATAATTTTATAGAAAAATACACTTATAATAGATATAAGTGTATTTTTATTGTATAAAATGTTACATAATATTGAAAAATGAGTAAAATATATGGTAAAATATAGGCTGTATTAAGCATAAGATATGTCTTTTTCGAATATATATAATATAATAGGAGGAATAGACATGGAATATGCTAAGGATGAGATATTTACTATAGAATATAGTGATAGTAAAAATAAGAAGTTTAATGATAAGGATATTTTAAAATTAGTAATATCTATAGGATTAGTATTTTGCACAGCAAATATATTTTGTATATATAATTTTTTTAAAGTTCTATCAAATTTATAAAATGGAGATGTATTATGAAACTTGCTAATAATTGGAAAGATTATGAAATATTAGATATGGCAAATGGAGAAAAACTAGAAAGATGGGGAGATGTTGTTTTAATAAGACCAGATCCTCAAATAATTTGGACTAAAAAAACACACGAAAATAAATGGAAAACAGCAAATGCTATATATAATAGAAGTAAAACTGGTGGAGGAAGCTGGCAATATAAAAAGAAAATGCCAAGTGAATGGAAAATTAAATATAAAAATCTAACTTTTAATATTAAACCAATGGGATTTAAACATACAGGTCTTTTCCCAGAACAAGCTGTTAATTGGGACTGGATGATGGAAAAAATAAAATCAGCCAAAAGAGATATTAAAGTTTTAAATTTATTTGCCTACACAGGAGGTGCAACAGTAGCATGCCTTTCTGCAGGAGCTTCTGTATGTCATGTAGATAGCTCTAAAGGTATGGTTAGCTGGTCAAAAGAAAATGTAAATGCATCAGGATTAAAAGATAGACCAGTTAGATATATTGTTGATGATGTAGTTAAATTTGTAAATAGAGAAATAAGAAGAGGAAATAAGTATGATGCTATTATAATGGATCCACCATCATATGGTAGAGGAGCAAAAGGCGAAGTATGGAGATTTGAAGAAGATATAGCTAGCTTAGTAGAATTATGTATGCAAGTTATGTCTGATAAACCATTGTTCTTTTTAATTAACTCATATACTACAGGAATATCTGCTAAAGTATTAGAAAATATATTAAGAATAAATATGAAACAAGACGGAATTTTTGAATCTGGTGAAGTTGGACTACCAATGAAAGATTCAAAAATAGTATTACCATGTGGAATATATGGTAAATGGGAGGAGAAATAATGCTTAATATATTATATGAAGATAATCATATTATTGTAGTAATAAAAGAACCAAGAATTCCTTCACAAGCAGATAAGACAAAAGATGCGGATATGCTTACAATAATAAAGCAATATATAAAAGAAAAATATCAAAAACCAGGAAATGTATATCTAGGATTAGTACATAGACTTGATAGATCTGTAGGTGGAGTAATGGTATTTGCAAAAACTTCTAAAGCAGCATCAAGATTAAGTGAACAGGTAAGAAATAAAACGGTTTCTAAAAGTTATATAGCTATTGTAAAAGGCAAAATGGAAAACGAAAAAGGTAATATGCAAGATTACTTAGTAAAAAATGAAAGACTAAATAAATCTACTGTTACAGATAAGAATAATAAAAAAGCAAAATATGCAGAGCTAGACTACGAAACTATATATTATGACAAAGTTAGAAATATGAGTTTAGTAAAAATAAATTTGAAAACGGGAAGACATCACCAAATAAGAGTACAATTTTCTAGTAGAGGGCATAGCTTATGTGGTGATACTAAGTATGGTACTAGAAGTAGGACTGGAGAACTTGCATTATGGTCATATAAGTTAGAATTTAACCATCCAACAACTAAAGAAAGGCTAAGTTTTAAATATATTCCAGAAGCTACTGGTGTGTGGTCAATATTAAAAAATGTAGATAATATAGGGTAAAAAGTTCATCATAATTAATTTGATGAACTTTTTTTGTATGTAAGAAAACCACGTGCTGTGCGCGTGGTTCAAAAAAAGCGATAGCATTGTATGAAAAACCTCC
>CALXPV010000003.1 GCA_944390295.1 uncultured Clostridia bacterium
AATAAAAATGGTGAAGAAAAAACATTTACAGGAGTATTAGAAGGATATATATCAGAAAATCCAAGAGGAGATAATGGTTTTGGTTTTGACGAGATATTTGAATTAGAAGATGGAAGAACACTTGCTGAACTAGATTCAGAAGAAAAAAACAGTATAAGTAGTAGAAAAATTGCATTAAAGAAATTAAAAGAATATATTATATAATTTAAAAATCGCTATTTGTGGGGTTTACTAATTAAATTTACAGTAACTATAATTATATTAGAAATCTCAAAAGGAGTGAAAATATGAATCAAGAAAAGATAGGAAAATTTATAGGAGAAATAAGAAAAGAGAAAAATTTAAAACAATCTGAACTTGCGGAGAAGCTAGGAGTTACAAGTAAAACTGTATCTAGATGGGAAACAGGAAAATATATGCCGGATTTATCTTTATTTACGGATATATCAAATATATTAGGTGTTACTATAAATGAGCTTTTGCAAGGAGAAAGATTAATTAAAAGGAAAAATAGCGATAGCATAGAAATCGAAATAAAGTTAGAAATTGAAGAAAATCAATATAAAGAACTGTATGACTATTTTAAAAACGAAAGTAGTAAACATATGCATAAAGGACAACACGATATTTATTTTTCACCAGAAAATCCTAAGTTTTTTGGTGGAGATATAGATGATGAATGTATTAGAATAAGAATTCAAAAAGACAAATATATTTTATGTTATAAAAAAATATATATGGGAAATGATGAAGAAGATATACATATTGTGGAACATGAAACAGAAGTATCTAATTTAGATGCTACAATTAATATTTTAAAAGGTGTTAGAATAAATAAAATTTGTGATTTAATAAAAGAAAGAGATAGTTTTATTTATAAGAATGTATTTGAAATATCTTTAGACAATGTAAAAGATTTAGGGTATTTTATAGAAATTGAAATTTATGATAAAAATATTCCTATAAATGAAGCAAACCAATTATTATTAAATCTTGTAAAAGAGTTAAATTTAGATATAACAAGAAGAAATCTTAAAGGCTATTCTTATTTAATGTATGATAAATTAAAGGAAAAGTGAAATTAAACCAGATAGTTATTTAATAATTATCTGGTTTTGTAACATTTACTTGGCAAAAAGTATTTCTTGTGATAGTATGAAAAAAACGAATGAAAAAATGGAGTAATAAATGGAAGAAAAACAAACTATACAAATGAGAAAACGAAATATGAAGTTATTTCCTATTTGTAAAGCACTAGGATGGGACTATATATTTTTTTATACTACTAATTTCTTATTTTTAACACAAGTAAAAAATATTGACCCAGCAGATGTTGTACTAATAGATTCTTTTTATGCATTATTTGGAATAGTAATGCAAGTTCCAGCGACTTTTATAATCGAATATTTAGGAAGAAGACGAAGTATAATATTAGCCAATTTTCTTAATTGCATGTATATGATAATAATAATGTTCAGTAGAAATTTATTTGATTTAATTATTGCAGAGTTGTTATCTGCACTTGCTTTTGCAATAAAAGATTCGGCAGAGCTAGCATTACTAAATGAATCAATTCCAGCTTCTAGGTATAAAGGACAAATATTTGCAAAAATAAATGAAAGAGGAATATCAAATTATTATATAATAAATGCAATATCAACTATATTGTCAGGTTTCTTATATGATATGAATCCATATATACCAATAATACTAGCATTAACTACAACATTATTTTTAACAATTTTATCAAGGGGATTTGTTGAACCTCCAATTATCCAAAATAAAAAGAAAAATAAGAAAGATTTTTCGGAAATAAAAAATTTAAAAGAATCTTTTAAATTTATTTTAAAATCAGAAAGGTTAAAATCGTTAATTTTATTTTCTGCAATAACAGTAGGAGTTTTTAATGTTTTAACAAACTATGAGATAAGTTTATTAGAAAATCTAGATATAGATGCTAAATATTTAGGAATAATATTTGCAGTTCTTGGAATAATTTCAGGAATAGTAACTAAAAAACAAGAAGCATTTCATAATAAACATAGGAATAAAACATTGTGTTTAATACTAGGAGGTTTAGGAATTTCTATTATAATTTCTGGAATAGCAGCAATAATAGCTACAAAATATAGAATATTTATTATTTTTATCATAATTTCATATGTAATTAAATATGCATATAAAGGTATATATAATCCACTTATGGATAAATATTTAAGGAACTTTTCAAATGAAGAAATTGATACTAAAATATTTACTGCTAAAAATTTCTTTGGAAGTATTTTTAGTGTAATTATAGGAGTATTTGCTTCATTTATATTAGAAAGAATGGATATTGCAATTTGTATGACTTTAATTGGAATAATTACTGTAATATTAACAATTATAATGGATAAATATATGAAAACGAGAGTAGGTCTAAAACCAGAGGAATATTCAAAAGAAGAAAGAAAGTATGACGAATTAAATCAAAAGACAGAAATGGGTGCGAAATAATCGCACCTTTTACATATTTACATTGTATAAACCTATACAAATACTGACAATTGTGTTATTATAATTAAACTAGAAAAAGGGGTAATAAAAAATGAAAGATAAAACGAAGTACTTAATATTGGATTTTGGTTTGGTTTTAGGTAAGCCTAAAACAGGAAATTGGTTTATAACACCAAATTTTTATGAAATAATCGGAAAAAATAAAATAGACTTAAAAAGATTAAATGTTTTATTTAATAAGTATAATGAAAATATTTCTAAAAAGATAATTACAAAAGAAGAGGAATATAAAGCATTTAAAGAATTTTATTTAAATATATTAAATGAACTAAAAATAGTAAAAAATGAAGAAGAAACTGCCGAAAAATTAGCAGAAGATTTTGTGTATAATGAAGATAAATATATTATGTATGACGACGTATATGAATTCTTAGAAAAACAAAGTCAAAAATATATTTTAATATTGTTGTCTGATAACTGGCCTTGTGTGTATGCAATATTAAAGAACTGGGGAATAGACAAATTTTTTACAAAAATATATATTTCTTCAGAATATCCAGCATTAAAAAAAGATGGGTTGCTATTTGATTATGCAATGAATGAGTTTAAAATAAAAAAAGATGAAGCGATATTTATAGATGATAATCCGGAATTATTAGAAGTTGCAGATAAAAAGAAACTAATTCCAGTTTTAATGGATAGAACTAATTTACATAAAGATTATAGCAAATATAAAAGAATACAAAATCTAGAGGAGATTAAAATATGAAAACATTAATTTTAAATGGTTCACCACATAAAAATGGTGATACATCATATATAGTAAATGAATTAAAGAAAAAGCTAGATGGAGAAGTAGAAGAAATATTTTTATATGATGCCAAAATAAGTCCTTGTATAGATTGTAGATATTGCTGGAAAAATAAAGGATGCAGTATAAAAGACGATATGGAGAAAATAAATAGTGATGATTATGATGTAATAATAATAGCATCACCTATATATTTTTATAATGTAACACCACCAATGTTTTCTTTACTTACAAGACTAAACTATATCTGGAGTAATAAACACTTTTTAGATATAACACATATATTTAAGAAAAAAAGAGGAATTTTAATATTAACAGGTGGAGGTGGTGGTGAACCTAAACATGCTCTAGATACTGTAAATCTAATCTTTAAATATTTAAATGCTGAATTTGATATAGAAAAAGATTATATATATTCTTTAAATACAGATAATGTTTCAGCAAAAGATGATATGAATTTAAATAAAATGTTAGAAAAAATTGACCTTTAGAAAATAATCTAAAGGTCAATTTTTGACAATAGATAAAAAAGATAGTATAGTAGGGAAGATAGCAATATAGAAAAAAGGAGGAATTTAAGATGAAAAGAGTTGCTATATTTGGGTCAACAGGTAGTATTGGAACAACTACACTTCGGATAATTAGAGAAAATCCGAAGTTGTTTTCCGCAGTTACATTGGTTGCCGGTAAGAATGTGGATCTTTTAATCGAACAGATTAAAGAGTTTCATCCGAGGCATGTTTATATTCAAAGTGTAAGTCATGCTAAAAAATTAGAGAAAATGTTCCCTAAACTTGATGTGTATACAGGAGACTGGGGAATAGAAATGATTTCAAAACTTGAAGATGCAGACATTGCCGTATCTGCACTTGTGGGAATTGCTGGTTTAAAACCAACCTACAATTTGCTCAAACACTGTAAAGAAGTTGCCCTTGCAAATAAGGAAGTTCTTGTCACTGGAGGAGAGCTGATTATGAAAAGGGCAAGACAGTATGGAACAAAGTTACGTACTGTAGATAGTGAGCACAGCGCTATTATGCAGTGCCTAAGAGGAGAAAAGGAAAATGAGATTTCCAAAATTCTACTTACGGCATCGGGTGGACCGTTTTTTGACAAGGAGATTACAGATGCTATCACACCAAAAGAAGCACTAAATCATCCGACATGGAAAATGGGACCAAAAGTTACAATAGATTCAGCGACAATGATGAATAAGGGATTTGAAGTCATTGAGGCACATTGGCTTTTCGGAGTACCAGAGTCTAAAATTCAGGTTGTTGTTCACAGACAGAGCCTGGTTCATTCTATGGTCCAGTTTAAAGACGGAACTATTATGGCAAATATTGGACCTAAAGATATGCAAATTCCTATTGCATATGCATTAAATTATCCAACAAGGCTGGAAAACAATATTGAACCATTAGATTTGTTTGAAGTGGGAACTTTAAAATTTGAAGAACCAGACTTAGACAAATTCGAATGCTTGAAGCTTGCATATAAAGCAATAAGTATGGGACATAGTGCTCAAGTTGTTTTAAATGCGGCAGACGAGATTGCTGTTCAGGCTTTTTTAGAAGGAGCAATTAATTTTACGCAAATTCCTAAGATGATTGATTGGGCGCTTTCCAATCATATCATAAGAAAGCTTTATACTGTAAATGAGATATTAGACTTAGATCGTACAGTAAGAGCTGAATGCTTAAGACGAATTTAAGAAAAAAATAAGAGTGTCCCTTTTGTTAGTGATTTTGAACAAAGGGGGCACTCTTTAAATATTACTAAAAGAAAAAATTTAAATTATGTTTTCTTTTGGATATCCCTCAAAACAGTCTGTTTTATTATAGAAATCGGGATAAAAATCTCTTAAATAAACTGCTACTATGCAGTATGCCATAAATAAATCATATGAATTTGGACTTTTGGCTAATAAAATAAATTGAATAAATACAGATAATTTTTTCTCGATAATAGAATTTATCTTGCGAAATATATCAGTTTTTTTATTAATAAATAAACAAAAACCATGTATTATACAGGATAATGTCAAATATAATATTGGCAATATAATTTGCATTATAGAATCTGTGGAAATCAACAGTATTCCTGCTGGTAGTGAAAAGGATATTATCGCCATAATCTCAGTCATAAAAAAATCTGTACAAAACAAATTTGAAATACCAAAATATCTTGATGAATTTTTTATACCTTCAAGATTTTCTGGCAGTTTTTGATTTTTATTTACATAATTAATAACTTTATTCATTGCTGTAAATTTACTTTTTCTTTTTTCTGTAAGAAATAGCTTACACGCAACAATATAAAGAACTATTAAAGCAACTGCCAGAGCAAGAAATAACATAAGTGGTAATAATACTAATAAATTAATAAAAATACTAATAGATAGTATTAAATAACCACAACTCACAGCAAAAATTAATGGCAACAAAAGTTTAAATAAAACAGAAGGTTGTTTTTTTATTGTTTGTTTCATCAATTTAAAAAGACCTTCTTCTTTCTGATTTTTTTGTGACTGCTTGACATATTCTATACCAAAAGAATTGTCCGTTTTTTCATAAATAGTTAATGTTGTACTTCCCAAGAGCAAGTTTATGCCATCATCAAAGCAAGTAAATTCGGGAAATTTGATTTTACTGTTTCTTACATTAGTCCGTTTTTTCATAATGATACCTCCATTAAAAGATTTTTTTATAATAGTTTTTATAGATATAGATTATAATATGGAGTATATACTTTTTCAAGAAATATTCTAGTAAAATTTGATTTCTATACACAGAAATGATAATATAAGAAAAATTTTGTTTTAAAATTCCTGCTCAAAGTTAAGAGTAGTTTTTATAAATAATAACTTATTAACGATAAAAGCCAATTGGCAAGGAGGATTGTATGAACAAAATTATTGTAAAAGTAGTTGCGTTGATATGTGTGACAGTGTTAGCAGGACTTATAGCATGTTTTTGCAAGGAATATCTTTTATTTGGTTTTATTTTAGAAACAATTGTATTATATTACTGTCTTCACGATATTAACAAATAAACGGGGAAGAGGTCGCTAGGTTAGCGACCTCAAAAATATTTTATAACTCAATCTTAGGCTCATACTTCTTAAGCCACATATTAACCTGGCAAAGGTGAGCCATAAGCTAAGGACCTGTTATTGGATGTCAGAAATTAACACGAGGTTATATCATTAGAGCGAGTAAGAAAATTCAAAAAGTATAAACATTTTATAAAAATTAATATATTTATTGTGATTACCTAAAATAAATTATAAAAGGGAGAAATGATGATAAGTAAAAATAACGAAAATGAAGATATAAAAAAGAAATTAAAAGATAATTATAAAGTTATTCGTACATTTAATAAGAATGGACCAGCTTTCCAAGAAGTTATGGAAAAAATCCTTATTATGAAATTAAATGATTTAGATAAAAATAAATAATAGAAAAAAACTTGACAAATACAAACATATGTTTTATTATGTGCAATACAGTATATCATAGAAATTATAAAAAATACGAACTATAAAATAAAGAAATAAGTCATACTAACATGTTATTATAAGTAAATTTTGCGAGGAAGTGGTAATTATGGAATTTGAAAAATCTAAGTTGATAGAATTAAAAGAAAAATTTGATTCTATTATCAATACAGAAGAAAAAGAAAATATAGAGTTTTGGTATGCAAGAGATTTACAGATTCAATTGGGTTATAAAAGATGGGAAAATTTTATTGAAACAATAAAAAAAGCAATGCAATCTTGTGAAAATGTTGGTATACCTGTAGAAAATCATTTTCGTGAGGTCACGAAAATGATAAATTTAGCAAAAGGTGCAAAGAGACCAATACAAGACTATATGTTAACGAGATATGCTTGTTATTTAATTGCTCAAAATGGAGATTCAAAAAAAGAGGAGATTGCATTTGCTCAAACATATTTTGCAGTACAAACTAGAAAACAAGAAATAATTGAGGACAGAATAAAATTAATGAATCGATTAGAAGCAAGAGAAAAACTAAAAGAATCTGAAAAGCAGTTATCTAAAAATATTTATGAGAGAGGAGTAGATGATTTAGGATTTGCAAGAATACGTTCAAAAGGAGATTCGGCATTATTTGGTGGATTAAATACAATGCAAATGAAAGCAAAATATGGAATAAAAGAAAATAGACCTCTTGCAGATTTTTTACCAACATTAACAATTGCAGCAAAAAATCTGGCAACAGAAATGACGAATTATAACGTAACTGAAAAAGATATGTATGGTGAAGAAAGTATAGCTGATGAGCATGTGGATAACAACTTAAGTGTAAGAAATATGTTAAATAAAAGAGGTATAAAACCAGAAAATTTAAAACCAGCAGAAGATTTAAAAAAATTAGAAAGAAGAGTTAAGTCAGAAAGTAAGAAAATAGCTGATAGTAATAAATTGCCTAAAAATGAAGAAAATTAAATTGAAACATTTACTAAAATATAGGCACTTGAAAGACAAGGTGTTAATATAGCAGATTGAGGTTCCAATTTGGAACCTCAAGTTTAAAAATTAGATAAATTATATCTCAATCTTAGGCTCATACTTCTCAAGCCACATATTAACCTGACACAAATAAGCCATAAGTTGAGGACCAGTCATTAATTGACCAAACCAAGGTCTAGTAAATGCAGAACCATTAGTTTCTAAAATTTCTAGAATATACTCTCTATTTAACAAATTATTAATTGGTGCATTTTTATTATTCATAATAACACTAAGCATATCTTTTACTGTTTTTAAGTAAGTTGGATTATGAGTTTTAGGGTAAGGTGATTTTTTTCTATTTACAATTTCATCAGGTAAAACATCTTTCATAATGTATCTTAGTAAACCTTTTTCACGACCTTTATATGCTTTCATTTCCCAAGGAATATTCCAAACATATTCAGCTAATCTATAATCACAGAAAGGAACACGAAGTTCAAATCCGTTATACATACTCATTCTGTCAGATCTATCTAACAATGTTTGCATAAACCAATTTAATGTTAAATGTGATATTTTTCTTTTTTCAGCAGTTTCTTTTGAATCAATATCTAAAATTTCTACATCTGCCAAACTTTCATTATATCTAAAATCAATATAATCTTTTAAATCAATTTTTGAAGATATACTAGGATTTAAAAGGTGCTGTCTTTCTGAAATTGCAATAGACCAAGGGAAGGTATTGCTATTTAATGCATCATCTCTAAAGAACCAAGGATATCCAGCAAAAATTTCATCAGAACATTCACCACTTAAACATACAGTAGCATATGGCTTTACATTTTTACAAAGTAAAAGTAAAGATGAATCAACATCAGCCATACCAGGAGTATCTCGTGCAATCATAGCATCTTCTAAATATTTTGCTAAATCAGGGGTATCTAAAACTATATTAGTGTGATTTGTTTTAAATTTTTCTACCATTAAATTTATATAATAATTATCAGAGTTTGGTTGAAAATCACTTTTTACAAAGTTTTTGTCATTATCTACATAGTCAACAGAAAATGTACTAAGTGGTGGTAAATTATTCTTTTTGCAGTATTGGCTAGCATATGCCGTAATTATACTAGAATCTAAACCTCCAGATAAAAATACACAAAGTGGTACATCAGAAACTAATTGCTTTTTTATACTATCTTCTAATAAAAATTTAATATTATCACATGTTTCAAAAAAAGAATGAGTATGTGGAGCACTTTTTAATTTCCAATATCTATGTGTATGCAAACCATATTTATTAAATATTGCAAAATGTGCAGGAGAAAGTTCAAAAATGTTTTTAAATACTGTAGTTCCAGCTGTATGAGCTGGGCCAATTCCAAAAAGTTCACAAAGACCATTTTTGTCAATAACTTTTTCTACATCTGGAAATTCAAACAATGCTTTTATTTCAGAAGCAAAAACAAAATTATCATTAAGTAAAGTATAAAATAATGGTTTTATTCCAAAATGATCTCTAGCTAAAAATAATTCTTCTTTTTCTTTATTCCAAATAGCAAAAGCAAAAATACCATTAAGATGTTTTACAACATCATATCCATAAAATATAAATGCTTTTAGCAAAACTTCTGTATCTGAAGTTGTATTAAAAGTAAAGCCATTTTCAATAAGTAAATTTCTAAGTTCAATGCAATTATATATTTGACCATTATAAACAATAGAATATTCATTTTCATTATATTTTGTAATCATAGGTTGCTTACCACCGATAGGGTCAATTACAATTAATCTTTTGTGTGCCATAAATATTTCATCACTAGAATAAATACCTTCTTCATCAGGACCTCTATTCGTTAATGTATCTTTCATATTATTTAAAATATAAGTAGGATTATTTATATTTTTCTTGTAATTTGTAAATCCAACAATTCCACACATAAAAACCTCCTAAACCAATTAACATAACATAAAAAATAATAGTTTTTTCTAATTAAATATATGAAAATAAAAATAAAAAAGTGATTAGAAAATAAAGGAAAAATAAAAGTAAAAAAAATCGAAAATTTGTAAAAAAGTTATTTACTTTTGTCGAAAAGTTATATACAATAATATCAATATTGTTAAAAATACTAAAGAAAATGTGTAGAGAAAGGGGCTTAAACGAATGAAAGTTTTAATGCTAACATGGGAATATCCACCTAGAGTAGTAGGGGGTATAGCAAGAGTAGTACACGATTTATCTCATAGGTTAATAAAAGATGGCCATGAGGTATCAGTTGTAACTTATAAAGAAGGAAATGTTAAAGATTTTGAAGATGATAAAGGGGTAAAAGTATATAGAGTAAATAATTATATGATTAATCCAAATAATTTTATAGATTGGATTATGCAATTAAACTTTAACCTTATATCAAAAGCAACAGAAATAATAAATAAAGAAGGTCCCTTTGATGTAATACACGCCCATGATTGGTTAGTTGCATATGCAGCAAAAACCTTAAAAGATTCTTTTAAAATACCAGTTGTATCAACAATTCATGCAACGGAATCTGGAAGAAATTCAGGAATACATGATGAAGTACAAAGATATATAAATGATACAGAATGGATGTTAACATACGAATCTACAGAAGTAATAGTAAATAGTAATTATATGAAAAGCGAATTACAAAGATTATTTGGATTACCATTTGAAAAAATAAATGTGGTTCCAAATGGTGTTAATTTAAATTTATATAATGGAGTTGAAAGAGACTATAACTTTAGAAGACAATATGCTGCAGATAACGAAAAAATTATTTTATATGTTGGTAGACTTGTTTATGAAAAAGGAATACAAAATTTAATAGCAGCTATGCCAAAAGTATTAAATTGTTATCATGATTCAAAATTAATAATTGCCGGAAAAGGCGGAATGATAGATGAATTAAGAGATGAAGTTAGAAGACTTAACATCGAAAATAAAGTTTACTTTACAGGATACTTAAACTTAACACAAGTAACAAAAATGTATAAATGTGCAGATGTAGCAGTATTCCCAAGTACATATGAGCCATTTGGTGTTGTAGCATTAGAAGGAATGCTTTCTGGAACACCAGTTGTTGTATCAGATGTAGGAGGATTAAATGAAATAGTACAACACAGAGAAAATGGAATGAAGAGCTATGCAGGAAATCCAAATTCAATAGCAGATTCTATACTAGAATTATTATTTAATCCAGGATTATGTGCAGAAGTATCAAAAGCTGCAAAAGCAAAAGTAAAAGCACAATATAATTGGAATAAAATAGCACAAGATACACACTTTATATATCAAAAAGCAATTTGTCAAACTATGGCAGAAAAACAAAGAAGAGAAATCGAACAAGAAAAAGCAAAGAAAACAAAGAAAGCAAAAAATACGGAAGGCGAAATAACAAACTTATTAAGTTTCAAAAAGAGACATGCATATGCTTAAGGAGGCTAAAACATGAATATATATGATACAGCAAATAAATTAGCTGCAGAAATAAAACAAACAGACGAATTTAACAATTATAAAAAATCAAAAGAAGAATTACAAAGAAATGCAGATGTAAAAGCAAAAATAGATGAATTTGATAAACTTAGAGTAGAGATGCAAAAAGCTATGATAAAAGGTGAGCAAAATTCTAACGAGTTAAGTGTTAAATTACAAAATATGTATGCAGAATTATATCAAAATGAAATAGCTAAAAATTATTTGGAATCAGAAATGAGATTTAGTGTTATGGTTACAGATATAAACAAAATTATAAGTGAAGCTATAAAAGATGTTATAAACTAATAGTAAGGAGGAAGGGATATATTTTTAATATATCCCTATTTTGTTTTTATGGAAGAATTAATTTTATTAATATTAATAATAATTACAATATGTATATTAAAAATATTATTTAAAGCAAAAGTTAAAGAAATAAAAGAAATTGCAGAAGATGAAAAAGTGGATAAGGTTGTAAAAAAATTACCTAACAATAAAGAAGTCTGCAGAAAAATATTAGAAAAATTAAATAATAAAAATGTTCAAATAGAAGAGGAAGAAAATACAGATTGTTTTTATTTTATAGCAACCAATAAAATTATTTTAAATAAATCTAATGACCATTTTGTAAGAATACAAACGATAGCTCATGAATGTATTCATTCTATACAAAATAAAAAACTATTATGGTTTAATTATATTTTTTCTAATTTGATTAATTTATTTTTTCTTGTTTTAATAATTTTACAAGTAATAGGATTTATAACAAATACAGTCTTATGGGTAGCAATTTTTTTAATAGTAGTTATAATTCAATATTCTGTAAGAAGCTTTCTTGAAATAGAAGCTATGACAAAAGCAAAATATTTAGCTTGTGATTATCTACAAGAAAATAATATAAAAGAAGTTAAAGAAATAGAAAATAAATATGAAAGATTAAATGAGCTAGGAATAAAATATACTTGTTTTAAATTATTAACTTCAAAATTTTTTATGATATCTATTTATATTGTAATTTCAATAATTTTAAATTTAATGCATTAAATTCTCATTAACATAAAAAATATTAATAAAAAGCCTTTAAAAAAAGTCCGAAATGTTATACAATATTGTACAAATTGTAACTATATAAGGAGAAAGTGAATGATAAAAAAATGGGAAATTTATGATTCTAACGAACAAAAAGTAAAAGAAATATGTGAGAAGTATAATTTAAATAAAATAATAGGAAAAATAATTGTAAATAGAAATGTAACTAGTGATGAAGATGTTAGAATTTTTATAACACCAACAAGAGATGATTTTCACGATCCATTTTTATTTAAAGGAATGGATATAGCAGTAGATAGAATTTTACAAGCAATAAACAATAAAGAAAAGATTCTTATATATGGTGACTATGATGTTGATGGTATTACAAGTACAACAGTTTTAAAAAAATATCTTCAAGAAAGAGGTGGAATAGTAAACACATATATTCCAAATAGATTAAATGAAGGTTATGGATTAAATAAAGAAGCTATTAAAAAAATAAAAGAAATGGGAACAGATTTAATTATAACTGTAGATTGTGGAATCTCAGGAATAGAAGAAGTAAAATATGCAAAAGAATTAGGAATAGAAGTTATAGTAACAGACCATCACGAAGTAGGAGAAGTTTTACCAGATGCTTTAGCAGTAATTGATGCAAAAAGAAAAGATAATACATATCCATTTAATTTACTTGCAGGAGTAGGAGTTGTATTTAAGGTAATTCAAGCTATATCAATAAAATTAAATTTAAAAGCAGAAGAATATTTAAAATATCTTGATTTAGTATGTGTCGGAACAATTTCAGATATTGTGCCACTAGAAGGAGAAAACAGAACTATAGCAAAACTTGGACTTATGCTAATAAGAGTAACAAAGAACTTAGGTTTAAGAGAATTAATTAAAAGTTCTGGATATAAAGAAATTGATTCTAATACTATTTCTTTTGGAGTAGCACCTCGTATTAATGCATGTGGTAGAATGGGACACGAAGAAGAGGCATTAAAGTTATTTCTAGCAGAAACAAAAGAAGAAGCAGTAGAAGTAACTAAAAAGTTAAATGAATATAATACATTAAGACAAAATACAGAAAAAGCTATATACGAAGATGCTGTTAGAAAAATTGAAAAAGAAAATATAGAAAATAAAAATTCTATAGTAGTTGGAGGATATAATTGGCATCATGGAGTTATAGGAATTGTTTCTTCAAAAGTGACAGAAAAATATTATAAACCAAGTATATTATTATGTTTTGAAGATGGAATAGCAAAAGGTTCAGGAAGAAGTATACAAGGATTTGATTTATATGAGGGACTTACAAAATGTAGTGAGTTTTTAGACAAATTTGGTGGACACGCAATGGCAGTAGGTCTTACATTAATTAAAGAAAATTTTGAAAATTTCAAAGATAAATTCGAAAAAATAGCAGAAGAAGCAAACATAAAAGAAATGGTACCAACTATATACATAGATGAAGAAATAAAGTTAAAAGATATAAGTATGGATCTAGTAAAAAGTTTATCTGTATTGGAACCTTTTGGAGAAGCAAATAAAGTACCATTATTCTTAATAAAAAACTTAAAAATAGATTCAATAAGAGCTTTGTCAGAAGGAAGACATTTAAAATTGAGTTTGAGAGATGAAAGTGTTGTTATAAATGCAATTGGATTTGATATAGGAAATCTAGCAGAAGAATACAAGATTGGAGATAAAATAGATGTTGTAGGAACATTAGAAATTAATAGCTTTAATGGATTTAGTTCTATTCAAATAAACATAAAGGATATAAGAAAAAGCTATTAAAAGGGGGGACATATATGTCAGAAGTAAAAAATAAAACGATTGAAGATATAATTAGTTTAGTTAAACAAAAAAAGAGATGGCCAGATACAAAGATTATTTTAAAAGCGTATAACTATGCTAAAGAAAAACATGGGACTCAATGTAGAAAATCTGGAGAGCCATATATAATACATCCGCTTCAAGTAGCTTATATTTTAGCAGATATAGGATTAGATGAAGCAACAATTTGTGCAGCCTTATTACATGATGTAGTAGAAGATACAGAAGTAACTCATGATGACCTAGTAAGGGATTTTGGAGAAGAGATTGCAAATATGGTTGCAGGTGTTACTAAACTTGGCGAATTAAAATATCAAGCAAGTACAGAAGAAAGACAAGTAGAAAATTACAGAAAAATGTTTCTTGCTATGGGTAAAGATATTAGAGTAATTATAATAAAGCTTGCAGATAGATTGCATAATTTACGTACATTAAAATATTTAAGAAGAGATAGACAAATTGCAAATGCTAAAGAAACAATGGAATTATATGCACCTCTTGCAAACCGTTTAGGTATATATTCTTTAAAATGGGAACTAGAGGATTTGGCATTTAAATATTTATACCCAGAAGAATATAGAGAATTAGTAGAAGGCATAAATAAAAAGAGAGAAGAAAGATTAAAATTTATAGAAAAAATAATGGATGACATTAGGGGCTCACTAAAGAAACAAAGAATAGAAGCAGAAGTTACAGGTAGAGCAAAACATTTATATTCAATTTATAGAAAAATGAAAAGAGATAATAAAACATTAGATCAAATATATGATTTATTTGCTTTACGTATATTAGTAAATTCTGTAAAAGATTGTTATGCAGCTTTAGGTGTAGTTCACGAAATGTATAGTCCAATGCCTGGAAGATTTAAAGATTATATAGCAGTTCCAAAACCTAATATGTATCAATCTATACATACTACATTATTAGGAGAAAAAGGAACACCATTTGAAGTTCAAATACGTACTTGGGAAATGCACAGAATTGCAGAATATGGTATTGCTGCACACTGGGCATATAAAGAAGCAAATTATGGAAAAAAAGGAAAACAAGTAGTATCTGTTACAACAGACAAATTAGCATGGCTTAGAGAAACACTAGAATGGCAACAAGATATGAAAGATCCACAAGAATTTTTAAATACATTAAAAACAGAATTATTTGAAGATGAAGTTTATGTATTTACACCAAAAGGAAAAATTCTTGTACTTCCAAGAGATGCAACTCCAATAGATTTCGCTTATTCGATTCACGAAGAGATTGGAAACCATATGGTTGGATGTAAAATAAATAGTAAAATGATGCCAATTATTACTAAACTACAAAGTGGTGATATTATAGAGATAATGACATCAGATTCTCAAAAAGGACCAAGTAGAGATTGGCTTAAATTTATAAAAACAACTAAAGCTAAAAGCAAAATTCAATCATGGTTTAAAAAAGCTCAAAGATCTGAAAATATAGAAAAAGGGAAAGATTTAATAGAAAAAGAAATAAAAAGAATTGGAATGAGCTATGATGAATTGTTTAAACAAGAATATTTAAATGCAGCATTAGATAGATATAAATTTAAAAATGCAGAAGATATGTATGCTAGTGTTGGTTTTGGTGCGATTTCACAAGTAAAAATAATTTCTAGAATGTTAGAAGAGTACAGAAAAAATCATAATGAAGAAAATATAGAACAAAAAATAGAAGAACTAACAAGTAAAAGGAAACACTCAAAACCTTCACCAACAGGTGTTGTTGTAAAAGGAATAGATAATTGTTTAGTAAAACTTTCAAAGTGTTGTAATCCAGTACCTGGAGATAATATTATAGGTTATATTACAAAAGGAAGAGGAGTTTCTGTACATAGAACTGATTGTGTAAATGTAAAAGATTTATTAAAAGAAGAAGATAAAATTATAGATGTTTATTGGTATACAGAAGAACAAGCTTCTTACAATGTAGATATAAGCATCTATGCTAATGACAGAGATGGTTTACTTGCAGATGTAATACAAGTTCTTAATAAGTTAAAAACAAAATTAATGGCACTAAATTCAAAAACAACTAGAGAACATATTGCAACTATAGATGTTACACTTGAAGTAGTAAATATAGAAGAATTAAATAAAATTTTAAAAGAGTTAAGAAAAATTGATAGTGTTTATGAAGTAACAAGAAAAAAATAATGACGATAGAGGTTTTTTACAATGATTTTAAAAAAAATAAAAATTCCTATAAGATTTGTAGGAGAGACAAACTGTTATATTATAACAGATGAAAAACAAAAGGAAAGTATAGTAATAGATCCAGCAGGCAATGTGGATAAAATAATAGAAAATTTAGAAAATCTAGATTCAAAATTAAAATATATATATTTAACCCATTGTCATGCAGATCATATAATGGGAGTAAATGAATTAAGACAAAAAAAAGGTGGAAAAGTTTTAATACATAGAAATGGAAGAGAAAATTTAAAAGACAGAGTTCCGATTCTTGCAGACTACATAGGTTTGCCAGAAATATATGTACAAGAAGATTCTATTGTAGATGAAGGAGATACTTTACATATAGGAGACTTAAAATTTGAAGTTATATTTACCCCAGGCCATACTAATGATGGAACATCATTATATTGTAGGGAAAAAGAAATGCTATTTTCTGGAGATACTTTGTTTAAAGGTGCTTGGGGAAGAGTTGACTTACCTACTAGTAATTTTGACGACATAATGAATTCAATTATAAAAAAATTACTGATTTTACCAGATGAAACAATTGTATATCCAGGACATGGAAAACCAACTAGAATAAAAGATGAGAAACCAATATATTTGGAAGCAAAACCAAATATAGATTAAAGGAGTGAAATATATGAAAAAAATAGAACCAAGAACTTTATCAGGTTTTATGGAATTGTTACCTAGCGAACAAATATTATTTAATCAAATGAAAGAGAAAATTCAAAAAACATATGAAAAATTTGGATTTTTACCATTAGATACTCCAGTTATAGAATCTGCAGAAGTATTACTTGCAAAAGCAGGAGGAGAAACTGAAAAACAAATATATAGATTTCAAAAAGGAGATAATGATTTAGCATTAAGATTTGATTTAACTGTTCCTCTTGCAAAATATGTTGCAAAAAATTATGGAAATTTAAGTTTCCCTTTTAGAAGATATCAAATAGGAAAAGTATATAGAGGAGAACGTGCACAAAAAGGTAGATATAGAGAATTTTATCAATGTGATATAGATATTATTGGTGATGGAGAATTAGACTTAATAAATGATGCAGAAATTCCAAGTATTATATATACACTTTTTAAAGAATTGGGATTTAATGATTTTACAATAAAAATAAATAATAGAAAAATATTAAATGGACTTTTTGAAAGTGTTGAGCAAAAAGAAAATTCTGCAGAAATATTAAGAATAATAGATAAAATAGAAAAAATAGGAAAAGAAGCTGTAATAGAAGAATTCAACAAATTAGGACTAAAAGAAGACCAAATAAATAAAATTATTTCTTTTATAGAAATAACAGGTTCTTCAGACGAAAAAATAGAAAAATTAGAAAATTTAGAAATAACAAATGAAACATATGTAAAAGGTGTAAATGAATTAAAGACAGTAGTACAAAATGTTAGATTATTTGGTGTTCCAGATAGTAATTTTATGGTAGATTTAACAATTGCTAGAGGTTTAGATTATTATACAGGAACAGTATATGAGACTTTCCTAAATGAATACAGAGAACTTGGAAGTGTATGCTCAGGAGGTAGATACGAAAACTTAGCAGAATATTATACAGATAAAAGCTTACCAGGTGTTGGAATATCTATTGGTCTTACAAGATTTTTCTATAAATTAAATGAATTAAATGTAATAAAAGCAGAGAAAAAATCTATATCAGATATTTTAATAATACCTGTGGTAGAAAATTTAAATGAGCCAATAAAATTATCTGCAGATTTAAGAAAAATAGGAGTAAATACAGAAATATATCTTAATGATAAAAAATTAAAAGCAAAATTAAAATATGCCGATAAATTACAAATTCCATATACAATTATTATAGGAGAAGATGAAATAAAATCTAATAAAGTACAAATTAAAAATATGGAAACAGGAGAAAGTATAGAAGCTGAATTTTCGGCAGAAAGTATATTAAGCAAAATAAATAAATAAAAACAAAAATAAACATTGGATTTTCCAATGTTTATTTTTATAGTAAAAAAATATTCTTAATACTTGTCATATTTATTAAAAAAGTGAATATACATATAATAGTATACTTATGCAAAAAGGTGGATAAAATTTATGGTAAATATGAGAGTGATAAAAGCTAAAACTGCTATTATGACTGTTGTTATAATAGCTTTTTTAATAATCGGAATAATAAAAATAGTGATTTATTATAAAGATAAAGTACAGGAAGTTTCATTAACTTCTTGTATAGAAGAAACAATTTTGTCTGCAAGGGGGAATAAAATAAAAGAGGCTAGTAGTATGGATAGGGATAATACAGAAAGAATATTATCTTCAGAGTTAGAAATGAGTAAATACATAGTAGAAGGGAAAACAGAAGTTGCAGAAAAAACGCAAGAACAATCAAATACAGAAGAAAAAGAAGAAATAAAACATGCCGAAACAGGTTTAAAAACAGAAATAGTAGATAATAGTAATATAAACAACAAATATACAAATGAATATAATGGAGTAAAAATAAAAAATGAATCTAAATATAAATTAACAAAAGAGATGCTAACTCCTAATATTGATTTAAAAAATAAAAAAGATGTAATAATATATCATACTCATACTTGTGAAAGCTATACACAAAGTAAAGGATTTGAATACAAACCAAGTGGAAACTTTAGAACCACCGATTTAAATTATTCTGTTGCAAGAGTAGGTAGTGAATTAAAAAAACAATTAACAAGTTATGGATTTAATGTAGTTCACGATAAGACATATCATGATTATCCTGCATATACAGGATCTTATGATAGATCTTTAGTAAGTGTAAAAAATGATTTAACTGCAAATCCAGATACAGATATTGTTATAGATTTACATAGAGATGCAGTAGGTTCAAGTAATAAATATGCACCAACTGTAAAGATTGGAGATGAATATGCTGCACAAATAATGTTTGTAATAGGTACTGATGGAGGAGGATTAAAACATAAAAATTGGGAGAAGAATTTAAAATATGCAGTAAAAATTGTAGAAAAGGGAAATGAACTATATCCGGGATTATTTAAACCAATAATGCTTCGTAATTCTAGATATAATCAACATGTAGCAAGTGCTGCTACAATAATGGAAATAGGAGCAACAGGAAATACGATGGATCAATGCTTAAATAGTATGAAATATTTAGCAAGAGTTATGGACGAAGCTTTAAAATAATTTGTACATAAGAATGATAAAATTCTGGAGGAACAAATGAAAACAAATAAAAAGTTTTTCTATAAAAATAAAATTTTTTTTGTATATTTAATATTATTTCTAATAAGTTTTTTTGCCACTTTTTTTATATTTATAAAAAATAATATTAGTTTTGTTTGGAATAATGACGGAGTTAATCAGCATTTTGCAATATTATATGATTTTAATGAAAATATCAGACAAATAAAAGAAAAAGGATTTAGTACATTTCAATTAAACATAGGATTAGGCTTAGATTTTATTGGTCAATATACTTATTATGTATTAGGAGATCCATTTGCCTTAATAAGTTTGTTATTTCCAATGGATAAATTAAATTATGCATATTCATTAATGGTCTTATTAAGAATGTTTTTGGCAGGTGTAGCTTTTATTGCTTTTTGTAGATATAAGAAAAAAAGAGATATACCAACTTTAATAGGAGCAATTTCATATGCTTTTTGTGGTTTTAGCATATATGCAGGAATAAGACATCCATATTTTTTGAACGCTATGATTTTACTTCCAATAATTTTAATAGGATTTGAAAAACTGCTAAGAGAAAATAAAAAAATATTATTTATAATTTCTATATTTTTATCATCAGTTGTCAATTATTATTTCTTTTATATGCTAACAATAATTTTGGCAATATATGCTAGCGTAATTTATTTTTACGATTATAGGAAGAAAGGAATAAAATATTTTTTTAGAACATTGTTAAAAGTTGCTGGCTGTTATTTGATAGGAATCTTATTAAGTGGGATTGTATTAGTTCCAACAATACATGCATTTTTAAATTCCGCAAGATCAGATACAGAAACAGTAACAAGATTTAGCGGTAACTATTATCAAAATTTCTTAATGAATCATTTGAATATTAATGGAACAAGTTGGATGGTAATAGGGCTTACAAGCCTATTTATACCGCTTCTTTCTGTAGCTTTTATGAATATAAAAAACAACAAGAAAACAATAACTATATTTATAATAATGGTAATTATGCTATTAGTACCACAAATTGCATCTATTATGAATGGATTTTCATATCCAACAGATAGATGGATATTTGGCTATATATTTATAATATGTTATATAATGACTTGCAATTATAAAGAACACTTTGAATATAATAAAAAAGAAATTTTAGTAATGCTTCTTTTTACCAGTATATATATTAATTTAAGTTATATGCTATTAAAATATAACAAAGCTGATTATTTAAACTTTAAAATAAATATAATATTTGCAGGTATATTTATACTAATTATTTTATTAAGTACAATATATAAAAATAAAATAAAAAAACAACATATTATTAAAGGAATAAGTTTTATAGTAATAATTTTTATGATATTCAATATTCGTATTAATTCAAGTTATTTATTAGAAGAAAAAGGTGATAATTATTCTAGCGAATTTGTAAAATTTTCGGATAATTACATTATATATGCAAACGAAAAAAACAAAATAGGCAATTTTAAAGATGCAATCCAATATTTAAAAGATATAGATAATTCAATATATAGAATTGCTAAATATCCTATAGGTATTCATAATACAAGCATAGTATATAACTATAACGGGCTTTCTGGTTATTATTCCATAGGAAATAATGGAGTGTATAATTTTGCAGATGAATTGGAACTGCCAGGTTATTGCCAAACAAGACCATTAACAGATTTAAATAATAGAACACAATTATTAAACTTATTAAATACAAAATATTATATATGTGATGAAGAAAATGAAAAATATTTACCATATGGATATAAATTAATTAAAGAAATTGGTGAGACTAAAATTTATTTAAACGAAAATTGTTTACCAATTGGAATTTTTTATAATAATTATATAAATGATGAAGAATATAATGCCTTAAACAGCATAGAAAAGCAAAATAGCATGATGAATTTTGCCAAGATTGAAGAAGAAAATGAATTAGAAGAATATCAAATAGAAAAAGGAAATGTTAATAATTTAAAAAGCATATATAACGAAGCTAATTATACTATTATTGATGAAAAAAATATCTTAAAAGATAATTATATAGAAACAGAAAAAGGAAAAAATATTATAGAACTACAATTGGAAGAAAAAATAGAAGGAGAACTATATGTGGTTTTTGAAAATATTAAGTACTCTACAAAATCTAAAGTAGGCAGTACAAAATATACACTAAAAGTAGAAAACAGCGGAAAGAGTGTGTCAGAGACTATGCAAGATACCAAAAATGCGTATTATATAAAAAAGGATAATTTGACTTTTAATCTTGGCAATAATGATATTAAAGATAAAAAAATAAAAATTACAATAGATGCTGCAAGCAAGGGAAAGTTTACGTATAAAAATATAAAGGTTATTAGCATCCCATATAATAAAATAGATGAACAAGTGGAAAAAATAAGGAAAACAGAATTTACTAATATACAGTATTTAAATAATAAAATAACAGGAAATATAAAAAATAAAGAAGCTGGTATATTACAATTATCTATTCCTTTTTCTGATGGATGGAAATGCTATGTTGATGGAAAAGAAGTGGAAACACTAAAAGTAAATACAGCATTTATAGGAATACCGTTAAACACGGGAGAGCATAATGTGGAATTTGTCTACCATACACCTTGGTTAAAGGCAGGAATAATTTGTTCAGGAATAGGAATAATTATTTTAATAACAATAATAATTTTAGAGAAAAAAGAGAGAAAAACAAAGAAAACAAAGGAGAAAAAATGTTGAAAAATGTATTGTGAATACGATTTTTTTATGATATAATAACGTCCAGTGTCAATTTAGGAGGTAATTATTGTGAAAGAAAGAAATTTAAGAAAAACAAATATCGTATGTACAATAGGACCAGCAGTTGAAAATAGAATGGACGAATTAATGAAAGCTGGAATGTCTATTGCAAGAATTAACTTTTCTCACGGAGATTATGCAGAACAAGCAGATAAAATTGAAAGATTTTTTGAAATAAGAAAAGAATTAGGACTACCAGTATCTGTAATGCTAGATACTAAAGGTCCAGAAATAAGAACAGCATTAAATAAAGCAGGAAGAGATGTAAAAGTTCAATTAAAAGAAGGACAAAAATACACATTCTTCTATGAAGACAGATTAGGAGATGAAGAAGGTACATCACTTTCTTACAAAGATTTATATAAAGATGTTAAACCAGGAAATTTAATCTTAATTGATGATGGGAAAATTCAAGTAAGAGTAGATGAAATAGATGGAAAAGATATTAAGGGAACAGTATTAAATGATGGTGGAGCAGGATCAAGAAAAAGTATAAATGTACCAGGAGTTTCTGTAAAAATACCATTCTTAAGCCCAAAAGATATAAATGACCTAACAAATGGAGCAAAAGCAGGATTTGACTATGTTTCTGCATCATTTGTAAGAAGTAAAGAAGATATAGCAGAAATGCGTAAAGTATTAGATGACAATGGTGGAAAAGATGTTAAAATCTTAGCTAAAATCGAAAACCAAGAAGGAATAGATAACTTTGAAGAAATTTTAGCATCTTGTGATGGTATAATGGTAGCTCGTGGAGATATGGCTGTTGAAGTACCTTTTGAAGAAGTACCAGTTGTACAAAAAAGATTTATTAAAAGATGTAATGAAGAAGGAAAATTAGTAATAACAGCTACACAAATGTTAGAAAGTATGACAAATAACCCATTACCAACAAGAGCAGAAGTAAGTGACGTTGCAAACGCTATTTATGATCGTACAGGATGTATAATGCTTTCTGGTGAAACAGCAATGGGAGATTATCCATTAGAATGTGTTAATGCAATGGTAAAAATTGCAAAAAGTGTAGAACCAACAATTAACTATTGGAAGAGATTTACTAAAAAAGATTGGAAATTAGAAAGTGCAGATATTGATTCTCATGCAGCATATACAAGTTGTGTAACAGCAAGAGATATCAAAGCAGATGCTATAATAGATTATACACATACAGGAAATTCTGCAAGAAGATTAGCAGGATATGGACCAGCTTGTCCAATATTTGCTATTACAGATTCAGAAAAAGTATATAACCAATTAGGACCAATCTGGAATGTATACCCTGTTTTAGTAAAAGACGGTGAAGACATAGATGACACAATTGAAAAAGGTGTTGAAAAATTATTAGAAGAAGGAAAATTAGAAAAAGGTGATACAGCTGTTTTATGTGGTGGACCACAAATAATGAGCAAAGAAAAATCAAAATATGCAGTTAATAAAACAGTTGGTGGAATATTAAAAATTTAATTAATAATTAAGAAATAGGCTTAATAGTACTAGATAAGATACTATTAGGCTTATTTTTTTATCTTAAAATTAGACAAAAAAGCCGAAAATATTGATAAAAAAATCTAAATGTGATAACATACACAATATAAAAAACATAAGGAGAAATTAAAGATGAGCAGAAGCAAAGGAAGAAGAGTAAAAGAAAAACCAAGAAAAAAAGGACATAAAGGATTATTGTTTTTTTCAATAATAGTAATAGTACTAATTGCAGCAATATTAAGTGCATATTTTTTTGTGCTAGGTAAAATAAATTTAGTAAATAATGTAGAAATTAATAAGGACAATTTAGCAATTAATAATAACGCCAATGAAGAATTAAAAGGATATAGAAATATTGCATTGTTTGGAATAGACAGCAGAGCAGAAGACGATTATGGAGAAGGAAATAGAAGTGATTGTATTATAATAGCAAGTATCAATCAAGACACTAATGCAGTACAATTAATATCAATATATAGAGATACTTATGTGCAAATAGAGAACCATGGACTAGATAAAATAACACATGCATATTCATATGGTGGCCCAGAGCTTGCATTAAATACACTAAATGCAAATTTAGATTTAAATATAGAAGAATTTGTTGCAGTAAACTGGAAAGCAGTAGCAGATGCTGTAGACTTACTTGGTGGAGTAACTATTGATGTAGAAAAGAATGAAATAAGTCAAATAAATAAATATGTTTATGAAACAGCGAAATCAGTAGGAAAAAAAGCAAAAAGAGTTACAAAATCTGGGGAGCAAACATTAAATGGAGTTCAAGCTGTAACTTATGCAAGAATAAGAAAAACTAGTGGTGGAGATTACAAAAGAGCTGAAAGAATGAGAACTGTAATAGAAGCAATGGTTGATGAGGCTAAAACAAAAAGTCTTTCAGAATTGAATGAAATAGCAAATGAAATATTGCCAGAAATTAGTACTAATATAAGCGCAACAGAAATCCTTTCTTTAATCCCAACAGCATTATCTTTTAACATAGATAAAAGTATAGGATGGCCATATGAAACAAAGGGATATTCGCACAATGGCTGGTATGGAATTCCAGTGACACTAAAAAGTAATGTGGAAAAATTACATAAAGAAGTATTTGGACAAGAAGATTATGAACCATCTGAAACATTATTAGAAATAAATAAGAAAATAATAAATAGAACAGGATATACATCAGATACATCAGCAGTAACAAATACAACAGTATATTAAAAGGATAGGAGATAATAAAATGAGAAGAATATTAACATATGGAACATTTGATTTATTACACTATGGACATATTAGACTATTAAAAAGAGCTAAACAATTAGGAGATTACTTAGTTGTTGCATTATCAACTGATGAATTTAATGCAATAAAAAATAAAAAAGCATATCATAACTATGAAACAAGAAAAAAGATGTTAGAAGCTATAAGATACGTAGATTTAGTTATTCCAGAAGAAAACTGGGAACAAAAAATAAATGATGTACAAAAATATTATATAGATGCTGTAGTTATGGGAAGTGACTGGAAAGGTAGCGAAAAGTTTGAAGTGTTACGTCCATATTGTGATGTAATATATTTGGAAAGAACCGAAGGGGTTTCTACAAGTAAGATAAAAAAAGATTTAGGCTTACAAGCACCAAAAAAGAATGTAAATCAAATACCAGAAACTAAATTCGAAAGAGAGCATAGAAAATAATATGAAAAAGATAGTTTTAAATATAGGAATAGGCATATTAAATATTATATATTTTTTTATAAAGTTTGCTAGAACAAAAGATAAAATAACATATATTAGTAGACAATATAATGAAGAAACCTTAGATTTTAAG
The DNA here is from genome assembly GCA_944390295.1 of uncultured Clostridia bacterium. Classification (GTDB taxonomy): domain Bacteria; phylum Bacillota; class Clostridia; order TANB77; family CAG-508; genus Merdicola. The sequence continues at coordinate 25,695 of CALXPV010000003.1, forward strand.
ATGATAAAAGAAGAAATCGCTAAAAAAGATAAAAACATAAAACAAGTAGTATTAACTAAAAGACTAGATAAAGGGGCATTAAATGCGATAAAATATGTTTTTCATATATTTAGACAGATGTATAATGTAGCCACTTCAAAAGTCTTAATAGTTGATACATATTGTATTGTAGCTAGTGTTTTAAACCATAAAAAAAGTTTGAAGATAATACAAATTTGGCATGCAAGTGCAGCTATAAAAAAATTTGGATATCAAACTATAGGTAAAACATCTGGAACAGAAAAACAGATTGCAGATAGTATGAGAATGCATAAAAATTATAGTTATGTTATATCTCCTAGTGATATAACAACTAATTATTATAGCGAAGCCTTTAATGTAGATAAAAATAAAATTGTTAAATTTGGACTTCCAAGATTAGACTATATAAAAAATTTAAATAAAAAACAAGAACTTTATGATATATATCCTATATTAAAAGATAAAATAAATATATTGTATGTACCGACATTTAGAAAAAATAAGAAAATAAAAATAAATGGACTAATAGAAAAATTAGATACTAGTAAATATAATTTAATAATAAAATTACATCCACTAGATAGAAAAAATTATTCTTTTAAAGAAAGAGAAGGTATAATTTTTGATGATAAATTTGATTCATATGAATGGTTGCAGGTAACAGACAAATTAATCACAGATTACTCATCACTAGCTGTGGAAGAATTAGTATTAGATATACCAATTTATTTTTATATATACGATATAGACGAATACATAAAAGATCCAGGGTTAAACTTTAATTTCGAAACAGAGAAAATTGGAAAATATGCAGTAAAAACAGAAGAAGAATTACTAGCTAAATTAGAAGAAGATTATGACTATGAGACTTTAAAAGATTTTAAAGATAGATACATAGAAGTAGAACCTGGAAAATGTACAGAAAAATTTGGAAATTTTGTAATGGAGTTAATGAAAAATGGGAAATAAGATTAAAAAACAAATAAAAATAATAGCAACAAAAAGTGCTGAAAAAAGTGTATTTTTTAGAAATATATATAGAGGATTATTAAATACATATAGACTAATAATGTATAAAATAAGAACAGCAGGAATAAAAGTAGATGAACATACAATAATATTTAGTTGTTTTAATGGACAATCATATACATGCAGTCCAAAAGCTTTATATGAATATATGATAAAAAGTTCAGAATATGATGAATATAAATTTGTATGGTGTTTTAAAGATGTAGAAAAATATAAATTTTTAGAAGAAAATAAAAATACTGTTGTTGTAAAACAAGGATCTAAAAAATATCAACAATATCTAGCTAAAGCTAAATACTGGATATTTAATTATAAAATTCCAGATTATTTAAAACCAAAAAAAGAACAAGTATTTTTACAATGTTGGCATGGAACACCTTTAAAAAGATTAGGATGTGATTTAACACATTTTGATAATGTATTAAATACTGCAGAAGGAATGAAGAAAAGATATAAAATAGAAGCATCTAAATTCTCATATTTTATATCTCCATCTAAATTTGCAAGTGAAAAATTTATTTCTGCTTGGAATTTAAAGGAAATAGGAAAAGAAAATATAATTATAGAAAAAGGATATCCAAGAAATGATTTCTTATATAATTATACTGAAAAAGATGTACAAAAAATAAAGAAAGAATTAGGGTTAGAAAATGAAACAAGAAAAATGATATTATATGCTCCTACATATCGTTCAAATCAACACGAGGCAGGGCTAGGATATACATATAAAGAAGAAGTTGATTTTGACAAACTACAAAAAGATATAGGTGATAAATATATTATTTTATTTAGACCACACTATTTTATTGCAAATGCTTTTGATTTTGAAAAATATAAAGGCTTTGTATATAATGTAGCAGGAATAGATGACGTAAATGAATTATATATTATTGCAGATATGTTAATAACAGATTATTCTAGTGTGTTCTTTGATTATGCAAATTTAAAAAGACCAATGTTATTTTATATGTATGATTTAGAACATTATAGAGATAAGTCAAATGGATTCTATATTGATTTGGATGAATTACCAGGTCCAATAACAAAAACACAAGAAGATATGACAAAAGAAATATTGCGTTTAGATAAAGAATTTAAATATGATGAAAAATATGAAAAATTTAATAGTAAATATACATATTTAGATGATGGAAATGCAAGTAAAAGAGTACTAGAAGAGGTAATAAAATGTTAGATAAATTAAAAAATATTTTCTATAAAATTATTCTAATAATACTGGCGGTCTTTGTGGCATACGTTTGTTATTGTTCAGTATTTAAAATTTATGGAACACAAGAAGAATTAAAGCCAATAATCATAATAATAGGTACTATTTTTATGATTATTGGGCTTATAAGTGTTAAAAGAATCATAGATAAGGTTGATGAGAAAAAAGTTAATATAATTGCGATTATATTAACTATACTATTTTTTATTCTGATGAGTGTATTTGGTAATATATATAAATCTGAACCTACTTATGATTTATCTGACGTAATAAGAGAAGCGAATGCAATGCTTGAAAATAATGGTCAATTTCAAGATGAATTTGGTTATTTTAAATCATGCACAAACCAAATACCTTTAGCAATAATGGTTTATTTGATTTTTAAACTTGGATCCATATTAGGATTTGGTGGAAATTCTTTGATGGGGTTTGCTACTGTAATAAATTCACTATTTATAGCAATTACTGCATTTTTTACATATTTGTCAGTCAAAAAGATGAAAGACTGCAAAGCAGGCTTAATAACTTTATTGTTTTTTGTTTTAAATCCAATTTTCTATTTGTTTAGTTCATATTTTTACACAGATACTATGTGTATGCCTTTTGCGGCAATAGGTATGTATTTATTAATATGCTCAATACAAAACCAAGAAATTAAAAAGAAAATTATCTATAGCGTATTATCTGGTTTGGTTTTAGCAATAGGATTTAAAATTAGAGTAGTAATTGGAATATTAATAATTGGATTTATTATTGCTCAATTTTTAAATAAAGATAGTATAAAAAATAAAGTTATTCCTATTTTTGCTATAATAATAGGATTTATTATTGGAGTAATATCTTTTACAATTTTTTCAGAACAATTTGGAATAATAGAAGATAAAAATGAAGAGTTACCTGTAACACATTATTTAATGTATGGTGTAAATTTAGAAAAAGACGGCAAATGGAATGCAGAAGACTATAATTATACAACAAGTAATGAAACACATGATGAGAAGGTTGAAGCAAATATAAAGAAAATAAAAGAAAGACTAAAAGATTTAAAACTATCTGGATTATATGATTTAATATTACAAAAACTTGCTGTAAATTGGTCAAATGGTGATTATGATATAACTGCAAAATTAAACTTTGTTGTTGAGGACAAAGCTACAGGTTACGAATTTATAGAAGGAAATAAAAATATTTTCCTAAAATATTATTTGCAGATTTGTAAGTTAACAGTAATGTTACTATTTTTTGTGGCAATACTTACAGAATTTAAGTCAAGTGGAAACTTTAAATATATTTATATATCAATATTTGGAATGTTTGCCTTTTACTTATTGTGGGAAGTATTATCAAGATATAGTTTAACATGTTTGCCATGGATAATACTATTAATTTACATCGGCTTGGAAAAGATTCAAAAAATTATTGAAGTAAAAAAAGTAAAATTAATATTTTATAATAATAAAGAAAAAACAATAAATACATCTAAAGTTATGAAAAATGTATTAATTATACTTACCGTTTTATCTGCATTATTATTAATAATTAATTTTGACAAGTATTGTATTCAAAAAGATGTTTATTATGATAAAGTTACAATGCTTAGAAAAGGTAATTCAGAAGGAATTATAGAAGATATATATAACAAAAAAATAGAGCAGACATTTGTAGCAAATAAAAAATTTAATAGTATAACTTTAAATTTTAACAAAGACAATGCGAATACTACTAACAATAAATATTATTTTGTACTATTAGATGAACAAGAAAATGAATTAGTAAGACAAGAATTTTATAGTAAAGATATTAAAGACGGATTAAATAAAAAATTCAAATTTGATTATATTAAACCAAATGGAAAACAAAAATATAAAATTTTAATATATACAGAAGATAATTTAGAAGATTCTATAAATCTAGCTGGGTATAGTGGAGGAAATAGCTATAATGTATATCCTACTGGAGATATAAAAATAAATGGGGAAGATGTAAAGAACTTAGACTTGTTACTAAAAGTAGAAAACCAAAATAAAAGAACATACATGAACTGGAAACAATACATTATTATTAGTATTATGATTTTAATAATAGAATTTTTAATATACTATTTATATAATAGAAAAGATACATTACTGTTAGAAGAATCAATTTCAAAATAAGAAACATCAAACAATGCAAAAACACAGGAGGAATATAATGAAAAATGCAAAGTATAAATTTTCTGTAGTCATTCCAATATATAATACAGAACAATATCTAGAAGAAACTGTTGAATCTGTAATAAATCAAACATTTGGCTTCGAAAAAAATATACAAATTATTTTTGTTAATGATGGTAGCAAAGATAATAGTAAAGAAATATGTTTAAGATATAAAGAAAAATACCCAAATAATATAATTTATGTGGAACAAAAAAATGCAGGAGTAAGTAGTGCAAGAAATAATGGAATGAATTATATAGAAGGTGAATATGTAAATTTCTTAGATAGTGACGATAAATGGGATAAGGAAGCATTTAAAGAAATATATAAATTTTTTAAAGAAAATAAAAATATAATGATTGCAAGTGGAAGAAAAAAATTTTTTGAAGCAAGAGAAGATTACCATTTATTAGATTATAAGTTTGAAGAGACAAAAGTTGTAGATATATTAAAAGAATACCAATTTATACAACTACATATAACATCTACTTTTATAAAAAGCGAAATTGCAAAAAAATATAAATTTAACGAAGACTTAAGATATGGCGAAGATGCAAGTTATTTAAATGAAATAATTCTTAAAGAAAGATATTATGGAGTTGTAAGAGAAGCGTTACATTATTATAGAAAAAGACTATCTGAAACATCAGCTGTACAAAACAAAGAAAAATCAATAGATTGGTATACTAAAACAATTGAAAAATTTTATAAGAATCTTATAAATAAATCAATAGAAAATTATGGGAAAGTTATAGAATATATCCAATATTTATTAATGTATGATATTAGATATAGATTTACAAATAAATTGCCAGATTTTCTAGAACCAGAACTTAAAGAAAAATACATAGATGACCTTAAGTATTTGCTAAGCCAAATTGAAGATTACATAATTTCAGAAGCTAAGAACTCAAATTCTGAATACAAATTATATGCATTATCATTAAAGTATGGCAAAGATATAAGAAAAGAATTAGAATACGATGATGGAAAATTATATTTTAATAATGTTTTAGTAAATAAAATTAGAGCCAATAAATCTATTTTTAAAATAGATATTTTAGAAGTAGAGGATGAGAATTTAGTTATAGAAGGAAGAGTTCAAACTGTTTTTCCTAAAAAAGACTACGAGATATTTATACTTTGTGACGAGAAAAATAAAATAAAATTAAATTTAACTGAAGGAAAAAAGTCTATTATTGCTAAGAATGCATTTATATTGGATAAACAAGTAATTTATTATTATACATATAAAGCAATAATTCCATTGAAGAAGTGTAAAAAATTAAACTTCATTTTTGAATATAAAAATGCAGGAGAAGATAAGCTTTTTATAAGATTTGGAAAATTTGCAAAACTTTCTAATTATTCAGAATCATACTATGCAAAAGGAAAATATATTTTAAAATATTCAAAGAAAAGTATAAAAGTAAAGAAAAATACATTAAAAAACAGATTAAAAAGAGAAATAAAAAATATGCTTTTCTTATTAAAAAAAAGAGAAATAAAAGTAATTTTTACAAGATTAATATATTTTTTAATTCACAAGTTTTATAAAAAAGAAATATGGCTAATTTCAGATAGAAATAATATGGCAAAAGATAATGGGGAAGAATTTTTTAAATATGTAAATACTGTAAATAATAAAAATATAAAACCATATTTTGTAATTAGCAAAAAAAGCGAAGACTACAAAAGAATGAAAGAAATAGGAAATGTAATAAAAATAAAAACATTAAAACATAAATTATATTTTATGATGGCATCTAAAATTATTTCTTCACAAGCTAACGACTATGTAATTAATGCTTTTGGGAAAAAAGAAAGATTTTATAAAGATTTAGAAAATTTTAGTTTTGTATTTTTACAACATGGAATAACAAAAGAAGATTTGTCAGCTTGGCTTAAAAAGTTTGATAAAAATATAAAACTATTTGTAACAGCGGCTAGAAAAGAATATGATTCTATAGTAAATGGAAATTATTATTATACAGAAAATGAAGTAAAATTAACTGGTTTCCCTAGATTTGATAAGCTAGAAAACAACATGCAAAAAAGTATTGTAATATGGCCAACACAAAGAAGATCATTAGTTGAATGGAATCCAAAAGAGAAAGTTAATTTTTCATATAATCCTTATTTTAAAGATTCTGACTGTTACAAATTTTATAATGGACTTATAAATGATGAAAGAATCTTGAAAGTCTTAAAAGAAAAAGGATATAAAATGAGATTTGCGCTTCATCCACTACATAGAAAGCAAGCCAAAGACTTTAAAGAAAATGAATATGTAAAAGTTATAAAGGAATCTATTAATTTTGATAAAGAATTTGCAGAAAATGCTTTATTGGTAACAGATTATTCAAGTGTAGCATTTGATTTTGCTTATTTAAGAAAAAAAGTAATATATACAGAATTTGATAGAGAAGAATTTTTTAAAGGACAAGTATACGATAAAGGATATTTTGATGTAGAGAAAGATGGATTTGGTCCAGTTTGTTACGATTATGAAAGCACTGTTCAAACAATTATAGATGCAGTAAATAATGATTGTAAAATAGAAGAAGAATACCTAAAAAGAATAGATAGTTTTTACTATAAATTTGATAAAGATAATTCTAAGCGTGTATATGAAGCTATATTAGAATTAGATAGATAATTTTTTATAAAAGGAATGAACATTCTATATGAGTGAAATTAAAATAAACAGAGATGAAAATTATATATACATACAAAAAGAAAGAACAAGAAAAACAGAAAATGATACTGAAAAGTTAGATTTAAATTTTGTAAGAGCAGAAAAAAAATTAAAATTAAATATAAAAGCAACAAATAAAGATTACTATAATAAAATAATATTTTTAGATAAAATTTCAGAAGAGGAATATATATGTGTATATTCTGAAGAAAATATTTTATATGTAACAATAGATACTATAGAAGAAATATATAAAGAATTAGTAAAAGTTTTATATAAAGTAATAAAAGTATCATTAACCAGAAAATATGTTAAAGTTTTATTTTTTGCATATATTGTAAATCCATATAAATTAAAAATAGATAAAATTACTTTTAATATAGATTCTAAAAATGAAAAAGAATTAAAACTAATACAACGAAAAAGAAAATTAAGTAAAGTACAATTACTTAAATCAGGACAACTTTATAATGTAAAAATAAAATTAGCGGATTTACTAAATAGTGATGAAGCAATTAATAATTATTTTTCAACGAACTTAAAAATAAATGATGTTATTGTTCCATATAAAATGGCTATGAAGGCAAAAAAACACAAAAAAAGTGTATATTATAATTTACCTATTAAAAGTAAATATACTAAAAACTCAGCAGTACATATAAGAAGGACAATTTTTGGTAATTTAATTTTAGTTAAAAGACCTATGGAATATCCAGAGCAAACATTAAAGTTTAGAATTTTAGAATCTAAATTAGTATCTTTCTTTATGTATCATATAGGTAAGATTCTAGCAAAACATCAAAGAAAAAATGTAAATATTTTTTATGAAAAATTTGCCTCAAAAGTTGAAGAAGGAGTATTCGAACTATTTAAAAAGTGTAAAGCAGAAAGCAAAAAGTCTAAAAATTATTTTGTTATAGATAAAAACTCAGAAGATTATGCAAAAATAAAAAATGAAAAAAACGTAGTTAAAAAATATAGTTTTAAATATTATTGGCTAATATATAAAGCAAACTATTTTATAGCATCAGAAGCACCAAGTCATTTAAATATTTTAAGATCAAATAATAAATATTTTAGAAAAGCTACATATGATAAAAAATTGATATTTTTACAACATGGTATAATTTATATGAAAAATTTAGGATTAAATTCTTCATTTAAAAAAGGAAAAGAAGGAGAATCTATTCTTTTTCTTGCAAGTAGCGAAAAAGAAAGAGATGTTATTGTTGACATGTTAGATTATTCTGAGGAAGAAATAATGAAAACAGGACTTTTAATGTATGATGCAATAAAATATAAGCATATAAATGAAGAATCTAAAGATATAGTAACAGTAATGTTAACGTGGAAACCATATGAAGAAAGTTTATTTGATTTTAAAGAATCATCATATTATAAATATACTATAGATTTATATAATATGCTAAAAGAAAAAATTGATACAAAAAATATAAGAATAATACCGCATCCAAAAGCAAAAGCGATGTTAATGCAAACAGATTTGAAAGACTTATTATGGGATGGTAAAATTTCAGAAGTTTTAGAAGAAACAAAATTACTTATAACAGATTATTCTTCTATTTGTTATAATGCGTTTTATCAAGGAGCTGGTGTAATTTTTTATCAACCAGATTTAGAAAAATATGAAGAAGAAAATGGAAAGCTAATACCAAATGATGATGAATATATTGGTTATAGAGTACTTAACAATAATGATTTAGAAAAGGTATTAGATAAGATTATAGAAAATAAAAAAATAAAATTAAGTGAAGCAAGAACAAAAGAACAAGAAAAAATATATGAAACAATAAACGAATTTCATGATGGAAAAAATACAGAAAGAGTATTAAAGAAACTAAAAGAAGAAAAAATTATATAGGAATTAAAATATGAAAACATTTAAAAATATAATAAAACAATTAATAAACATATTATTTTTAATAATTATTATATACATTTTGGGAAATATATTATTACAAAAAGAAAGTTTAATGTTTAAATTTGATAACTTTAAATTATTATTTGTAACTACTATATATACTGTATGTGTAGTTATATTATACAAACTTTTATCAAAACTAAAACAAAATAGATTAATAGTAGGAATAATATTGGGAATAATTTTAGTTATTCAATGTATCGTATCTTATCTATTTTGCGTAAAGCCTAGTTGGGACTTTGGAAAAGTTTTTAACGAAGCAACTAAATTTAATGTAATAATAGAAAATACGAAGTATTTTACTCAATGTGCTAATAATATTCCAATAATGCTAATATTTAAATCAATATTTTATATCTTTAGTTTTATTGGAACAAATAATTATTTGATTTTAGGAATTATTTTAAATATAATAATAATCGACAGTAGTATTTGGGTAGCATACTTATTGGTAAAAAGAATATTGGGAAGGAATAAAGCTCTTTTTGCATTAGTTTTATTTGCATTAAACCCAGCAATATATTTGTATGGACCAATATTTTATACAGATACACTAACAATGATTTTTCCAATTTTGATTTTATATTTGTACGTTTTATTAAAAGATGAAAATATTTCTAAAAAAAGGAAAACAGTTATTGCAATTTTGTTTGGGATTATAATGGCTGTTGGAATAATATTAAAATTTACAATAGTAATTCCATTTATAGCAATAATTATTTATGAAGTCTTTTTTGATATATCAAAAAAGAATATAAAATTAAAATGCATTCAACTTGCTAAAATAATAATTGCGATGATAATAGTAGTATTATTACAAAAAATACTTTTAGTAAAGATAGTACCAAATTATACCGAAATGAAAGATAAGTCTTTACCTTTTCTTCATTTTATAATGATGAGTATAGAAGGTGATGGTAGATTTAATCAAGATGATGTTGATTTTACTATGAGTTTAGATTTAGAAAATAGAAATGAAAAACTAATAGAAGAAATAAAAAACAGGATGCAAAAACATAATGAAAATAATGATTGGTATAATTTTATAACAAATAAGATGCTAACTACCTGGGGAGATGGGACATATTATATTCCTTGGCAATTAGAAAGAGAACCTGTACATAATGGCATACATCAGGAATTTATTTTTAGAGATGGAAAATATAAAAGTATTTATGCATACTACACACAAGCGCAACATATAACGATGTTTATTTTAATGATATTCTTAATATTCTATAAATTAGAAAGAAAAGATTTTAATTATAATATTTTAAAACTTACATTTATAGGATTATTTTTAGTATTTATCATATATGAAGCAAAATCAAGATATATTGTAAATTTCATGCCGATTTTTGTAATTATGCAAGTAATTGATCTAGGAAATTTAAGTGCACTATTAAATAAAAAGCAGAAAGTAGAAGTAGATACACCACTGTTAGAGCATAAAAATAAACAGAAAAGAGAGCATAGCTTTTCATAAAAGTTATAATTATAAGAAATTAACGAAATGGAGTAGGAAAATTGAGTCAAATAGTAACAATATTAAAAGAACATTGGGAATATAGAAAACAAATATTTAAATTGGCCAAGGCTGATTTAATAAAAACATATAGAGGAGCAGCTTTAGGCTGGTCATGGGCTATAATAAAACCAACAATTACAATTTTTGTATATTGGTTTGCATTTACTATAGGTTTAAGATCTGGTAAACCTGTAAACGAATATCCATTCTTCTTATGGTTAATAGCAGGTTTAATACCATGGTTTTATATGTCTGATATGATAGTAGCTGGAGCAAATTGTATAAGGAAATATAATTACTTGGTAACGAAAATGAAATATCCAGTAAGTACAATACCTACATTTGTAAATATATCAAAATTAGCAATTACTTTAATTTTAATAGTTATTATGATTATTATATTTGCTTGTTTGGGTTATGCACCAGATATTTATTTATTACAGTTACCAATATACATTATATTAGCATTTTTACTATTTAATTTATGGGGATTTTTTGCATCATTTTTAGGAGCAATAAGTAAAGACTTTATAAATTTAGTAAAATCTTTTATAACTGCACTATTCTGGCTTTCAGGAGTGTTATGGAATCCAAATACAGTAACCATAGGATGGGTAAGAAAATTTTTAAATTTAAATCCAATTACATTTATTGCAAATGGATTTAGAAATTGTTTTATAGATAAAGTTTGGATTTGGGAACAGCCAAAAAGATTATTATATTTTGTAATAATTTTAGTAATATTATTAATAGCAGGACTTTGGGCATATAAAAAATTAAGAAAAGATATCCCAGATGTATTATAAGGAGTAGATAATGGATAAAGATGTTGTAATAAAATTTAATCATGTTACAAAAAGATATAAATTGTATAAAAATGATAAGCAAAGATTATTAGGTATATTTTTAAAAAAAGTAAAATATAAAGAAAAAAATGCAGTAGATGATGTGACTTTTGACATAAAAAGAGGAGAATCGGTTGCAATATTTGGTAAAAATGGTGCAGGAAAATCTACTATTTTAAAAATGATAACAGGAGTAGCTTTTCAAACTACTGGAGATATAGAAGTAAATGGAAGAGTTAGTGCACTATTAGAGCTAACCGCTGGATTTGACCCAGAGTTTACAGGAAGAGAAAATATATACCTAAAAGGTCAAATATTAGGACTAAATGATAGTGAAATTAAAAAAATAGAAAATAAAATAGTTAATTTTGCAGAACTTGAAGAATATATAGATCAGCCTGTAAGAACATATTCTAGTGGTATGAAGGCAAGATTAGGTTTTTCTATTAATGTTAATATAGAACCAGAAATCTTAATTGTAGACGAAGCATTAAGCGTAGGAGACGAACAATTTAAGAACAAATGTATAACAAAGATAAATAAGTTGATAAAAAAAGAAAATGTAACTTTATTATTTGTTACACACTCTACTGCTACAGCTACAGAATTTTGTAAACGTGGATTGATAATGAAAAAAGGAAAGTTAATATTTGATGGAGATATAAAAGACGCAGAAGCAAAATATAAAGATATGATAAAAAATAAAAAATTATAGTTTGGGGAAATATAAATAACTATTAAAAGCGTATTTAAAAGATTTAATCTTTAGATACGCTTTTTTGTGGTATAGGAAAAATTACTTTTTCCTATACCACAAAAATAACATTGCACAGAAAAATTGCATAGCAATTTTTCGCGTCTACAAATCTTTACGCTTCTTCGAGAACTTAAATATAAATAGTTAAATAAAAAAGTAGAGAAAAGTTCTCGCGAAGCGAGATTTGTTCTATTAGAAAAACTTATATTTATTTTTCTAATCATATAAGAATTTACATAAATAGAAAAATATGTTATAATATATAATGTAACAAAATGGAAATACATAAGGAGGAACACAAAGATGATGACGGACAGCAAGGATTTAGTTTCGGAAATAAACGAGATGATTGATTCGTTTATGAAGAAACCTCCAAAGACTCTTTCTCACAGAGGGAGAGTCTATTGTGAAACCGATCTTCTAGAAATCAAGACAGCGGTCAATGATTTGTTAGAAGATAAGGACGCACCTGGAACTCAGGATATGCTTAAAGCATATTGCGACCAGGTTAAACAAATTACAGGGAAGGGGCAGGACAAGGGACAGCCTGCCTAGTCCCTATATAAAAGGTGATTAAAAATGAGAATAGATTATAAAAAATTAAATAAAGAAGTGCGTATGGAAAAAACTAATGGTATTGTTAAGTTTTTTATGAAAAATGGAAAAAAATTTGAATTAGATAATTATGAAAGTTTAGATAATGAAGAAAGATTAGATCTTTTGGCAGAAACTGGTGAAACAATAGATCCAGGTTATAGAGTAAAGTTTAAAAAATTAGAAGATAGAAAGCCAGAAGATAATAGAATAGAATTAGAAAGTGATTTTACCTTACAGGAAGTAATGGAATCTGCAAAAGGTATACCTATAACTGAAAAGGCATTAGAAATATTTTATTCTAATCGTATAGCCCATACATGTAGAGATGCTCAAAAAAAGATGTTATCTGATTTACTTGATAATCTTAAAGATACATATAAAGACTTTAATAGTTTGGAATATGAATTTACGCCAAAAGAATTAAATCAAACAACTCAAACATTACATAGATATTTTATAGCAGAAAAAACTAAAAATATTAATGCAAAGAAAATTGCAAAAGCACAACTAGGAAGGAAGTTAATAGGAGATGAAGAGATAGAAGAATTAAGAAAAAGAGGTTTTGATGTATTATCAAAAGGATATATTGATTGTATGTCTATAAAAGATGCAGCAATAGCTGAAAGTATAGAATTACTTAAAGATGATGAGACACAATCATTTGGATTAAGTAGACAGAAAAACAAAAAAACAGGTAAGATAGAAGATTTTTTTGTAATAGATGTGCAAGGATATGGGCAAATGTCAGTACATATATATGATCCAGAATTAATTTCGTCATTATCAGAACATGAATATACATATCCTATTTATCAAGTGGATAATATTTTATTATTTGAAAGAACTTCTAAATACCAAGAAAGTTTTTATAGATTAGGAAATGATGAAGAAGTAGTAAAAAAATTAAAAGAAATAGGACCAAATGCAGACACACATGAAGTAGCTGTAAAAGGAATGTTAACAAAACAACAAATGGATATAATATATGGTAAAACAAATGATGAGGAGGATGGAAGATAATGAATAAAGAAATTGTAGAAAACTTAATCAAGAATGATTATCTGAAAGAGAAAATATCAATAATAGATAAGCTAATAGAAAAAGAAGATTATAAAGAAGCATATTTTAAATTAGCAGTAATTCTAGAATACTTAAATATAAAATATATAAAACATAAATATAATCTAGATATGCCTAACTCATCAGTTATCAATATAATAAATACATATATTGATAAGGATAATAAATTATATAAAGAAATGGTAACTATAAATGGAGAATATAACCAAGTGGATACAAATGATATCACTATGGATGACATAGAATATTTGGCGGGTATGGTAGATTCAATATATATGTATATGTTAGAAGATTTAGGAGAATTTATATAAATATTTACAAATTATGTATACTGTTATATAATAGGAGCATAAATGAAAATTAAAGGGAGAAAAATATGGATAAATTGAAAAAGTATATTCGATGGGCTGTATTACTAATTTTATTATTTTTATTTGTATCAATAGTATCAAAATTAATAATAATTTCAATGTATAAACCAAAAGAATGTAAGATATTATTTGAAAATCCAAAAATAGAAATATTAGATTCAAAAGCAACAAATGCAAATGGATATATATATGGTTGTATTACAAATACAACCGGAAGTGTTATAGAAAACAAATTTATAAAATTGGATTGCTATTCTAAATACGATAATAATCTAAGTTCTGGATATGCACAAATCTTTAGATTAGAGCCAAACGAAAGCCAATATTTTATTATAGAATATAGGGCAGAAGGAACAGAAAGAGTAGAAATATCTATGTCAGATACTGCACCAGATTATTTATTAAATCCAATAGATGTAACATTAACACAAACACAAAAACTTGCATTAGTAGCAGGAAGCTTAATAGTTTTATACTATTTACCATCAGGATATTTATTTGGAATATTCCCATAATGCATATAATTTTATATAGATAAAAATAGTAATAGAAATATTTTAAAATATATAAATATTTCTGTTGCTATTTTATTTTGTTTGTAATATAATTGTAACAGACTTGTAATAATGAAAGAAAAGGAGAAAGTAAATGTTTGGTTTTGGACAAGATATAGGGATAGATTTAGGAACAGCAACTGTAATTGCGTATGTTAAAGGAAAAGGTATTGTTTTAAGAGAGCCTTCAGTAGTTGCTGTAGATAGAAATTCAGGAGATGTTTTAGCTGTTGGGCAAGAAGCAAGAAGAATGCTTGGTAGAACTCCTGGAAATATCATAGCTACAAGACCATTAAGAGAAGGAGTTATTTCAGACTATACAGTAACAGAAAAAATGTTAAAATATTTTATAAATAAAGTATGTGGAAAATTTATTTTTGCACCAAGAATAATGATATGTATTCCTTCACAAGTTACAGAGGTAGAAAAAAGAGCTGTAATAGATGCAGCATCACAAGCTGGAGCTAGAAAAGTATATTTAATAGAAGAACCAATAGCAGCAGCGATAGGTGCTGGTATAGATATATCAAAACCATGTGGTAATATGATAGTAGATATTGGTGGAGGAACTACAGATGTAGCAGTAATATCACTTGGTGGTTCTGTAGTAAGCACATCACTAAAAGTTGCAGGAGATAAATTGGATGAAGCAATTGTAAAATATATAAAAAGAAAACATAATATAATGATAGGTGAAAGAACTGCAGAAGACTTAAAAATTAATATAGGATGTGTATATCCAAAAATACAAGATATGGAAATGGATATAAGAGGAAGAGATTTAGCAACAGGTCTTCCAAAAACAGTAACTATATATTCAAGTGAAATGCTAGAAGCACTTATAGAACCAGCAATGATGATAGTAGATGCTGTTCACTCTGTATTAGAAAAAACACCACCAGAACTTGCATCAGATATCAGTGATAGAGGTATATATATGACAGGTGGAGGATGCCTAGTAGATGGATTAGATAAATTATTACAAGAAAAAACTGGTATAAATGTTATGATAGCAGAAGATGCAGTTTCTTGTGTAGCATTAGGAACAGGAAAAGCATTAGATAATCTAGACGCATTAGATGGAAAAACAAAAAAATAAATTTGTATATTTAAAATGAAGAATAGCCCTCTTCGTTTATATATATGGCACTTTGTTTATACAAAGTGCTTTTAACTTTTTTTTTAGTAAAATCATATAATATTTATTATAAGACTTCATAAGGAGGAAAAGATGCAAGAAGTTATTTTAAATGCTATAATTTGGACATTAGCTCTTTACGGACTTATAGAAATAGCTAAAACAATAAGATATTGTTTTGCACATACAAAATACAAGCAAAATGGAATATATGTAATAATAGCAGCAAAAAATCAAGAAGAACAAATAGAATGTTTTTTAAGAAATACTGTATGTAAAGTATTATATGATAAAGAGGAGTTAGAAAAAGGGATAATAGTAGTAGATTTAGATTCTACAGATAATACATATGAAATAATTTCGAAATTTGCAAAAGATTATAATTTTATAAAAGTTTCAAATTGGGAAGAGTGTAAGGAACTTATAGATGAAATTTCAAAATAAATTGCCGTTAATAAATTGATATGATAAAATAATTCTATGCTATAGAAAAGAGGTAAAAAATTGGAATTAGAGGGACAATTAACAGAAATAATATATCAAAATGAAGCAAATAGTTATTTAATTGGAATATTAGAAAATGAAGAAGATACTATAACAGTAGTAGGATATATGCCTTTTGTGGTAGAAGGAGATTATATAAAAGTAATAGGAAATTTTGTTGTACATAGAGAATACGGAAAACAATTTAAAGTAGAAACTTTCGAAAAGGTAATGCCAAAAACGCTAGAATCTTTAGAAAGATATTTGGCAAATGGAACTATAAAAGGAATAGGACCTGCAACTGCTAAAAAGATAGTAAAAACCTTTGGTGAAGATACAATTCATGTATTTAAATTTGAGCCAGAAAAATTAACTGTAATAAAAGGAATATCAAAAGAAAAAGCAAAAGAAATGGCAGAAAGTTTTGTAGAAAACTGGGATCTATGGCAAATAGTAGGCTATTTAGAAAACTTTGGAATAGGACCAGCTAATGCTAAAAATGTATATAAAAAATTAGGTTCACAAACAATAGATGAAATAGAAGAAAATCCGTATATATTAATAGATTTAGTAAAAGGTGTAGATTTTACTAAGATAGATGATTATGCACTAAAAAATGGGTTTGATATTAACAATTATAAAAGAATTAAATGTGGAATTAAGTATAGTTTAATTAAAATTACATATAATGGTCATTGTTGTACTTTAGAAAATAATTTAATTAAATATGTAAAAGACTTACTAAAAGCAGATGAAGATGATATAGAACATTGCTTAATTGATTTAAGTGTAAAAGATGAAATCGTAATAGAAAAAAGAGAAGATGAAAATTGGGTTTATGACAAAGAAATGTATGATGCAGAAGCAAATATTGCAAGTAAATTAATATTGTTAGATTCTGCAAAAAACATAAAACATATACCACATTTTGATGATGAATTAAAGAAAATAGAAAAAAGTAGTAATATTAGTTTATCTAAAAAACAAAAAGAAGCGATAAAGTCTATTAATACTAATAATGTAGTAATAATAACAGGTGGTCCGGGAACAGGAAAGACAACAATTATAAAAAATGTTATAGATATTTATAAATCATATGGTAAAAAAGTAGTACTTTGTGCACCAACAGGACGAGCTGCTAAAAGAATGACAGAACTTACAGGAGAAGAGGCTAAAACACTACATAGGCTATTAGAAATAGGAAAAATAGAAAAAGATAATGAATTTACAATTATGAATTATGAAGTTGCACCAATAGATGCAGATGTAATAATTGTAGATGAAGCATCAATGGTAGATATTTATTTAATGAATTACTTACTAAATGGAATATATCAAGGAACAAAATTAATTTTAGTAGGAGATACAGACCAATTACCTTCAGTAGGTCCAGGAAGTGTTTTGAAAGATATAATAAATTCTGAAAAGATTAAGACAATATTTTTAGACGAAATATTTAGACAAGCAGCAGAAAGCAAAATAATAGTTAATTCACATAGAGTAAATGAAGGAGAATATTTTTTAACCAAAGAAGAGGAAGAAGGATTAAAGGATGATTTCTTCTATATAAAAGAAAAAAGCCAAGAAATAATGCTAGAACAAATAGTTTCTTTAAGTAAAGGTAGATTAAAAAATTTTGGGAATTACGATTTTTTCGAAAATATACAAATTCTTTCTCCAACTAAAAAAGGAATGTTAGGAACTAAAGAATTAAATAAAAAACTTCAAGAAGAATTGAATCCAGAAGATGACATAAAAAAAGAGAAAAAGATTGGAGAAGTTATTTTTAGAGAAGGCGACAGAGTTATGCAAGTAAAAAACAACTATGACATCTATTGGGAGAAAGGTAACTCTTTAAGCTTAAAATATGAAAATGGAACAGGAATTTTTAATGGGGAACTTGGTAGAATTGAAAAAATTGATTTTATAAATAAACAAATAAAAATATTATTTGATGATGAAAAAGAAGCTTGGTATGAATTTACTGATATGGATCAAATAGAGCATGCATATGCAATAACAATACATAAAGCACAAGGTAGTGAATTTGATGTTGTAATAATGGTTGCAAGTGGTTCTTCTTCAATGCTTCTTACAAGGAATTTATTATACACAGGTTTAACAAGAGCAAAAAAATTATTAATATTAATAGGAAATGATAATGTAGTAAAATTTATGATAAAAAATGCGGATACCAAAATAAGAAATACAGGGTTAGAATATAAATTAAAAATGATTTCATAATTTTTATTGTATAGGAAAGTTATACTTTCCTATACAATAAAAATAGCATTTCACACAAAATTGCAAAGCAATTTTGGCGAGCGAACAAAGACGCGGGCGATGAAAAATTTAAAAATAGCAGAGAGTTAAAAGAGCCCGCTTTTGTTCTATGGGGGCACTTTTAAGACTAACTATATGAAGTCAATAGGAAAATGAAATTTTATTAAAATTTTTAAATAGTTAATTGTACATTGAAAATTG
>CALXPV010000004.1 GCA_944390295.1 uncultured Clostridia bacterium
ACAGATGAGGAATTAGCAGAAACAAAAACAGTAGAGGGTCAAACATTTAAAGATTCTGTAACAGAAGAGGCAATTGAAATACCAGGATATAATGCACAAGAACCAACAGAAGTAAGCATAACAATAGAAGTAGATAATAATGAAATAATATTTTATTATACAAAGAAAACAGATATTAAATATACAGTAGAGTATTACTATGATGGACAAATAAATGAGTCAAACACAGAAACTTTACAAGCAACATATAAAGAGGTAATCGAAGATTACGAAGATAAAAACATCACAGGATACAAATTAGAAAAGACAGAAAACTTACCATTAACGATATCTGCAAACGAAGAAGATAATGTAATAAAAGTATATTACGTAAAAGATACATTTAAATATACTGTAGAATATTACTATGATGGTAAAATAAATGAAGAAAATACAGAAGAATATACAGCAACATTCCAAGATGTAATAGAAAATTATGAAGATAAAAATATCACGGGATATAAATTAGCAAAGACAGAGAACTTACCATTAACAGTTACAGAAAAGGCAGAAAATAATATAATAAAGGTATACTATGTAAAAGATGTATTTGGATATACTGTAGAATATTATTACGATGGAAACATTGATAATACAAAAACAGAAACAATAGAATCAACATATGGAGATGTAATAGGAACATATACAGATAAAAATATTACAGGATATAAATTAGAAAAAACAGAAAACTTACCACTAACAGTCAGCGAAAATGTAGAAAATAATGTAATAAAAGTATATTACGTAAAAGATACATTTAAATATACAGTAGAATACTATTACGATGGTAAAATAAATGAAGAAAATACAGAAGAATATACAGCAACATTCCAAGACGAAATAACAGAATATGAAGACAAAAATATCACGGGATACAAGCTAGAAAAAACAGAAAATTTACCATTAACAATAACAGAAAATCCAGACAATAATGTTATAAAGGTATACTATGTAAAAGATCAATTTAGCTATACAGTAGAATATTACTATGATAATGTAAAAGATGAAGCATTAACTGAAAACTATACGGCAACATATCAGGATGTAATAGAAAGCTATGTAGATAAAGTAAAAGATGGATATAGACTTGAAAAAGTGGAAGGAATACCTCTAACAGTAACTGAAAATTCAGACAATAATGTAATTAGAGTGTACTATATAAGAAAAGATACAAAAGTAGTAGTAAAATACTTAGAAAAAGATACAAATAAGGTATTAGATGAAAGTGCAAACTACGAAATATCAGGAAAAGTATTTGATGAATACGAAACAGAGCAAAAAGAATTTACAGGATATAATTTTGTAGAGAGCACAAATAACACAAAAGGAACAATGACAGAAGAGCCTATAGAAGTAATTTACTATTATGTGTTAAAAACTCCATATTTAACGGATGAAGAAATAAGCAAAAATGGAACTGTAATGATAGAAAATTTAGATGATGAAATAACATATAATATTTCATATAAAGTAAATTTACAAGATTATATGGGACAAGCACAAATTACAATTGTAGATACTCTTCCATATGCAATAGATACATCAAAATCATCATTAGATTCTGGAGAATATAATGCAGAGAACAATACAATAACATGGGTAGAAACAATAAGTGATATATATTCTTATGAAAACAGAAATAATGAGATCGAAATAAATAAAACGATAACTGTAGTATATTTAGGATTAGAACAAGAAACTACAAGCATAGAAAACAGAGTAACTGCTAATATTAAAACACAAACTCCAGAAAAAGAGTTTGAGGCAAAAGAAGCAACAAGTATAACTACAACAGGATTTACAGTTAATATACCTGTAAGCAAGATTTGGGATGATGAAGGTAATAAATTAGGAAATCGTCCGGAAAGTGTAGTCTTCAAGTTAAACGGAAGTGATGGAAGCGAATATTCACAAACTATATTTAGCCCTGGAATGCCAAAAAGTGTTGCAATGCAAGATAGTGATAATCCAAACAAATGGAATTACATATTCGAAAATCTTCCAAAATATGATGCGGGTAGAAATGAAATAGTATATACTTTATCAGAAGAAGAGAGCACAGAGGGTGACCTAAAATATTATGATACATCTATAAATCACGATACAAAAGAAGTAACAAATACTGATAAATATGGAAAAGTAACAGTACATTACTACATTCAGAATGTCGATGGAACAACTACAACAAATAGAGTTCCAGACGTAAATGGAACAGAAATACCAGATGTAATAATAGAAGGAAAAGAAGGGGATTCATATACAGTATCTGAAGCACAAAATGTAAATGACAAATATGAACTAGTAGAAGAAAAGTTACCTCCAAGTGAAGGAACTATACAAAAATATAATGAGGGACAGCCTCAAGAAGTAATATATTATTACAGATTAAAACCAGCTAAAGTAATAATAAATTACATAGAACAAGATGAGGATGCTATGAGTCTAGCAACTCAAGAAGTAATAGAAGGACATGTAGATGATATATATAATACAAATACAGATTATAGAAAAGAAACTATCTCAAAAGACGGAAAAACATATACATTAATACAAGATAGTGGAAATACCGAAGGTCAAATGACTGTATCAGATATAGTTGTAACATATTATTACCTACAAAATACAAAAGCAACAGTAAGATATGTTGAAGGAAATCCTGAAACAGGCGAAATAGTAAAAGACTTAGAAGCACCAAGAACAGAAGAGGGATTAGTCGGTGATGAATTTGTAACAAATGAAAAAGCATTTATAGGATATAGATTAATAAAGAGCCCAGAAAATACAACAATAAAAATGACAAAAGAAGAACAAACTTTAATCTACTACTATGAAGCTGTATATACAGGATTAGTAGAAAATCATATAGATGATAAAACTGGAAAAGTATTATATACAGAAGTTCATCAAATACAAGTAGGACAAAACTATAAAATATCAAGCAAAGAATTTGAAGGATATGACTTAGTAGAAACTAAACTTCCAGAGAACAGTACAGGAACAATGGAAGAAGAATTGGTAACAGTAAATTACTACTATATTAAAAAAGCAGTATTAGAAGTAAACTATGTAAATGTTTTAACAAATGAACCACTAACAGAAAAAATTGTGGATAACACAAAACATGAAGGTGATTCATACACAACTGAACAAAAAGAATTTACAGGATATGACTTAGTAGAAGTTCCTGCTAATAGCACAGGAACAATGGAAGTTCAAACTGATGCTGATGGAGATATAGTAAACAATAAAACTGTTGTCACATACTATTATGCGCAAAAGGCACAAGTAGAAGAACATCATATAGATATATTAACAAATGATGAAATAGAAGAACCAACAATTCATGATGGACATGTTGGAGATGAATATAATATACCTTCTAAAGAATTCTTAAGCTATGCATTGGTAACAGTGGATGAAGAAGGAAATACTTTGTTACCAGCTAATAGCACAGGAAAAATGACAGAAGAAAAAATAGTTGTAACATATTACTATAATCAACCAGCAAAAGTAATTGTGCACTATGTAGATAGAATAACAGGACAAGAATTAGAAGAAACAAATGAAGACGGTAAATTACAATCTAGTCAAGTTGTAATTGAGGGACAAAAAGATGATGACTATAGCACAGAAGCAAAAGACTTCAAATATTACACATTAGTAGAAAGACCTTTAGAAGAACAAGGAAAAATGAAGGTGGAAATAACAAAAGATGAAAATGGAAATGATATTGTTGTAAACACAATAGATGTATATTACTATTATGAACCAAAGCCATTTAACATAGGAGTAGATAAAATAATTAGCAAAATAACAATAGATGGAGAAGAACAAAATATAGGAAATGATAAGCTAACAAGGGTAGAAATCTACAGAAAAAATGTTGATGACACAGATGTAAAAGTAGAATATACAATAACAGTTAAAAACACTGGAGAAGTAGACGGAACAGCAACAATACGAGAAAATATTCCAGAAGGAATGATCCTTGTAAGAAATGATGGAACATGGGAAGAAAAAGATGAATACATAGAAAAAGTAATAACAGACATAAAAGCAGGAGAGACAAAAGAATATAAGATAACTTTAAGTTGGAACAAAGGAAATAAAAATCTAGGTGAAAAAGATAATACAGTAGAAATAATAAAAACAGGAAATATACCAGGATTTAAAGATCAAAATGAGGATGATAATAGTTCTACAGCAAGAGTACTTATAAATGTATCAACAGGTAGTGTACCATGGCCATTGGTAATAGCATTAATAGCATTAGTAGGACTAGAAGGGGTAACGTTAGGATATGCTAATGTTTTAACAAGAAGACAAAAGAAAATAAATAAAAAATAAAAATAAGCGAATGGGATACTCTTTAAATGAGGTCCCATTTGTTTTCTAGTATAGGAAAAATCGAGTTTTTCCTATACTAGAATGTCGCTTCGCTCTAACAATTGCACACAATTTTACTTGCGTAAAATTGGCGCACGAACAAAAACGCGACATGTTAGTTGACTAAAATGTTAGAGTATTGAAATCATGTCGCTTTTGTTCTTTAGTGCATAAATACTAGTTTTTACTTAGTGGTAACATAAGAAGTATATGTTTGACATTACGAAAATAGAAGATTAGAATAATAAAATAATAATAACAACAAAGGATATGATAAATATGTATTATGCGGACTTAAAAAAAGTTGATATAGCAAACGGAGAAGGAGTTAGAGTATCATTATTCGTGAGTGGCTGTAGACATCATTGCAAAGGTTGTTTTAATGAAATTGCCTGGAATTTTAAATATGGAAAAGAATTTACAGAAGAAACAGTAAATGAAATAATGAAAGAATTAAATCATGATTATGTAGAAGGGCTAAGTCTTTTAGGAGGAGAACCATTAGAGCCAGAAAATCAAACAGCTTTAGCGGATTTGGTGGAAAAAGTAAAAGAGAAATATCCTAATAAAAATATATGGTGTTATACAGGATTTGATTTTGAAAAAGATATTGTTCCAGAATGTGAAAAGTCAAATGTAACTAAAAAACTAATTTCAAATATAGATGTGGTAGTCGATGGCAAATTTGACGAAACAAAAATGGATAGAAAATTAAAATTTAGAGGGTCAAGTAATCAAAGAATAATAGATGTTCCGGAAACATTAAAAAATAGGCACATAAAGTTAATAAATTTTACAGATTAGCATATTGACAAGTTTATGGTAATTATATATAATATAGTAGCTGTAAAGCTTTGGTGATATTAGTATAAATAGTATTACCAAAATTTATTATCCCACAGTTGTAGAAGCCGGAAGGAGGGGAATATTAATGTCATCAGTAGTAAAAGTAAAAGATGGAAATATAGAAGAAGCTCTAAGAAGATTCAAACGTGAATGTGCAAAAAACGGAGTTATCCAAGAAGTTCGTAAAAGAGAACATTATGAAAAGCCTAGTGTAAGAAGAAAGAAAAAATCAGAGGCAGCTAGAAAAAGAAAATTTTAATATATTAATAAAGGTTGGGAGTTAGAAAAATCTGATTTCCAACCTTTTTGAGATTTATAAATATAAATGGAGGTAACAATATGTTAAAAGAAAAATTATTAGAAGATTTAAAAAAGAGTATGAAAGAAAAAAATGTAATAAGAAAAAATGTAGTTCAAATGATAAGAGCAGCTATATTACAAAAAGAAAAAGACGGTGGAGTGGAACTTAAAGATGAAGAGATAATGAAAATAATTGCAAAGGAAGCAAAAACAAGAAAAGAAGCATTACCAGACTACGAAAAAAGTGGAAGAGAAGACGCTATTTCGGAAGTAAAAGAAGAAATAGCTATAATAGAAGAATATCTACCAAAACAACTAACAAAAGAAGAAATAATACCAATAGTAAAAGAAATTATAAAAGAACAAAATGCTACTTCTATTAAAGATATGGGAAAAGTTATGCAAGTTGCAAAAGCTAAAATTGGAGTAAGTGCAGATGGTAAAGTAATTAGTGAATGTGTAAAAGAATTATTAAAATAGGAGAATACAAATGAAGGAAAAAATAAAAGAGCATATATCAAAACATAGTATAATATATGGAGCTATATTAATATTTTTCTGCATTGCAGGTTATGGAATGGCTGATATAAATTTAACTCTTTCTGATGAAATGTTTAACTTTGCAAATATTTTTAAACTATATAATGGGGTAGAACTATATTCGGAAAACAATATAATAGTTACGCCATTATATTTTTACCTAGTTAATTTTATTTTTAAATTATTTGGCGCAAATATGCTAGTTTTTAAAATAATAAATGTAATAATATTTGAAATAATTATGGTAATAATTATAAAGATGCTAAAGAAACTAGGTGTCTCAGTAGTTAGATCTGTAGTATATATATTATTATTAATTTTCCCATTTTTAAGAGATTTATTTGTATGTGGGACAAATTATAATACTTTAGCAATGCTATTTTGGCTACTCGGAATGAATTTTATAATAAAAAAGGACAAGCTAGAGGTAAAAGCATTAGAACAAGGTATAATTTCTGCATTAGTTTTTGCAACAAAGCAAAATATTGGAATTTATTATTTACTAGGAATAACATTATTTACACTATATAATCATAAAAAAGAATTAAAAATTGCTATTAAAAAAATATTAGGAATATATACTGTATTTGCAATAATAACTGCAGGATGGTGCCTAATCCTTGCTCTGAATGGACAATTTAAAGACTTTATAAATTATTGCTTCTTAGGAATAGGAGAATTTTCAAAAAATAATACATCAATGTTATGGGGAGAAATGCTATATTATATAATACCTATTTCAATTATAATTGGAGTAATTATATGGGTAAAAAAATATAAAATTTCGAAAGATAATAAAATATATAAAACAATAATATTTTTAGGTTGTTTTATGATTGCAGCATTACCAATAGGATATCCAATATTTAATTCATACCATGTAAAATTATCAATAGTGCCATCAGTAATCTTATTAATTTATTTAGGCAATTGTATAATGAACCTAATATCAGACTTGTTAAAACATAAAGCAATTTTTATAGTTATAGTAATATATATAGCAATATTAATTATATTAAACTTTGTGCAATTAGGTTTATTTATGGGAACAATATTTAATTCAAACTATGAATTGGAACATAATGACGGTTTTTATGGAACCAGATTAGCAGAAGGATACAAAAATGCATTAGGAGAAATATCTACATTTATAAAGGAAAAAGAAGCAGAAGGGAAAGATGTAATAATCTTTTCGGGAGAAGCAAATTTATATGAAGTACCACTTGGAAGACATAAAAAAGATTATGATTTGCCATATCTAGGAAATTGGGGCTATAAAGGTGAAGAAAGAATAATAAATGAAATTAAGAATTTCAAAAAAACATATGTAATTATGAGAGAAGAAGATTATATAGGGCAGGAATCTGAAAGAGTTAAAGATGTAATAAAAGAAGAATACGAAAGTATGGGAGATTTTGCTGGATATAAATTGTATTATAAAGAATAAAAAAATATAAAGGTGTTCAAAATAATATAAAGGAGAAAAGTATGTCTTATAACAGTAAAGAAATAAAAAAAGGGATAACCCTTCATACAATAAAAACAGATAAGTTTAAAACAAATTTGCTTGCGATTTTTTTAACTTTTCCAATTATAAAAGATGAAGCTACAAAAAATACATTAATTGCATTAATGTTAAAAAGAGGTTCTAAACTATATAAAACTAGAGAGGATATTACTAATAAACTAGCAGAAATGTATGGAGCAAGTTTAGATTCTGGAATAGAAAAATCGGGAGATAACCATATATTAAAATTCTATTTAGAAAGTATTAATGAAGAATATTTACCAAAAAAAGAAGATTTATTAAAAGAAAGTGTAAATTTATTATTTGATGTTGTATTTAATCCAAATATAGAAGATGGAAAATTTAATGAAGAGTTTTTAGAACAGGAAAAATACAGTTTAGAACAAATAATAAATTCAAAGATAGATAATAAGGCGATGTATGCATTAAATAGATGCATAGAAGAAATGTATGAAAACAAACCATATGGAATATATAAATATGGTTATGTAGAGGATTTAAAAAATATAGATGGACACAATCTATATGAACAATATAAGAAAATAATTTCTACATGCAAAATTGATATTTTTGTATCAGGCAATAATGGTAATGTAGATAATTATATTATGGAAAATGATATGATTAAAGAATTAAATGAAAGAGAACCTAAATATGTTACTGAAGGAAAAAGTAGTAACGAGAATAATGAAAAATATATAGAGGAAAAAATGGATGTTAAACAAGGAAAACTTGTTATAGGAACAGATATTAAAAATTTCGGAAAAGATTTCAGATATTCTGCACAAGTATATAATGCTATTTTAGGTGGCTCAGCAAATTCTAAATTATTCCAGAATGTAAGAGAAAAAGCAAGTTTGGCATATACGGTATCATCAAATTACATGAAATTAAAATCTAATATTTTTATAAGAGCAGGAATAGAAATTGAAAACTATGAAAAAGCATTAAATATAATTAAAGAACAGATAGAAGAAATGAAACAAGGTGAATTTTCAGATGAAGATATAATTAATGCGAAACGTATAATAACAGCAGGAATAAAAAATATAAAAGAAGAACAAGATATAGAAATTTCATATTATTATGGACAAGAATTATCTAATGTAAAAACAAGCATACCAGAATATCTAAAAAGTATTGAAGAAGTGTCAAAACAAGATATTATTGATGTTGCAAATAATATTAATATTAATACTATATATTTCTTAAGAGACTAATTATTCAGTATGGAGGACAAAATGCAAGTAATTGAAAATAAAATTATAAAAGAAAAGTTATATTTAGAAGAACTGGAAAATGGATTAAAAGTTATTGTAATACCTAAAAAAGATACTAATAAAAAAATGGCAATAATAGGAACTAAATTTGGTTCTGTAGATAATCATTTTATTAAACCACAGACAAAAGAAGAAATAGTAATACCAGATGGTGTAGCACATTTTTTAGAACATAAGATGTTTGAACAAGCTAATGGAACAAATAGCCTTGATACATTAACTGCAATGGGTGTGGAGGCAAATGCTTATACAACAAATGATCATACTGCATACTATTTTGAAGCTGTAGATAACTTTGAACCAGCTTTTAAAGAATTATTAGATTATGTTTTTAATCCATATTATACAGATGAAAACGTAGAAAAAGAAAAGGGAATAATAGCACAAGAAATAAGAATGTATGATGATGATGCGATTTCTAAAGTGTTTTTAAATGCATTAGAATGTATGTATGAAAAATGCCCAGTAAGGCTTGATGTTGCAGGTACAGTAGAATCTGTGAATAAAATTAATAAAGATATATTATATGATTGTTATAATACTTTTTACAATCCAAGTAATATGATATTAAGTGTTTGTGGGGATTTTGAGCCTAATTATATTATAGAGTTTGTTAAAAATAATATGAGAAAAATAGAGAAGATAGGAAAGATAGAAAGAATCTATCCAAAAGAAACAGAAAAAATATATAGCAATTTCAAAGAAACAAGCATGGATGTAAGCATTCCTTCATTTGTTATAGGAATTAAAGATAATTTAGAAAAAGAAAATATCGTAAAGAAGGAATTAATTTTAAATATATTATTAAATTACTTATTAGATGAAAACTCAAAGCTATATAAAGAATTATATGATGAAGGGCTTTTAATAAGTGAACCAGATTTGGAATATGAATATTCTGATATATATTCACATATGATAATCTTTTCATATTCAAAAGATCCTAAAAAAGTTTTTGAGAAAATAAAAACAGAAATTAGTAACTTAAAAGAAAATGGATTAGAAGAGAAAAGCTTTAATAGAGTAAAAAATAAAATATATGGAAGATTAATAACTTCTTATAATTCACCTGCTCAAATAGGTAGAATTTTTATGAGAGATTATATGAATGATATTATTTCGTTTGATTATATAAATGAATGGAATAATATAACAATTGAAGAAGCAAATAAACTATTAAAGGACAAGTTTATAGAAGAAAAAATGATATTGTCAATTGTTAATCCAAAATAATGTTATAAAATGCGATAAAAAGAAGATTTTTAAATCTTCTTTTTGTTTTGTGTGGGAAAAGCTTAAAAAAAGGCATACGAAAGTTTATAAAATAGGTAAAAAATGGTAATATATGATTGAAAGGCACCAAAAAATGTGGTAGCATAAAAATATACAAAAGAAAAAGAAGAAAAGGAGTGATTTTATATGCTAAATGAAGAAATATGTAAAACAAGAGATAGATTAAATAAAAGCATAGAGAATAATTTGGATTATAGTATAATTTATAAAATAAGTGTAGAATTAGATATGTTGATAGCGAAATTTTATAATGAACAATTAAAAAAAGAAGCTGTAGCAAAATAAAATATTACAAGAGTTTTACATTTTTAAGAAAAAGTAAAAAATATTGCAAATAAAAAATAAATATAGTATAATATAATGTATATAGTAGGAATTAATATGAATAAGAGGAGGAAATAAAGCATGAAAATATCTAAAAAAATGGCTAGAATGATGACAGTATTAATGGCAGTTTTAACTATTTTGTTTGCAGCAGGAACAATGTTAAATGGAGTATATGCTAGTGGATACACAATACCTTCAGCTGTTTCAACAAGTGCAAATAGTGCTTTAGGTAATATAGGAGGTATGTTCCTAAGTGTTGCACAAATAATTGGTACATCTGTAGCAGTAGTAATGCTTATAGTATTAGCTATAAAATATATTTCTGCAGCTCCAAACGACAAAGCAGACATTAAAAAACATGCTGTTGTATACATAGTAGGTGCAATAGTATTATTCGCAGCATCAGCTTTATTAGGAATATTAAAGAACTTTACAACTGG
Source organism: uncultured Clostridia bacterium (assembly GCA_944390295.1). Lineage (GTDB taxonomy): Bacteria > Bacillota > Clostridia > TANB77 > CAG-508 > Merdicola. The sequence continues at coordinate 10,980 of CALXPV010000004.1, forward strand.
AATAACAGCATAGTTTGTGAAGGTGATGGAAATGAAAAAAAGAATAATAGTGTTTCTATTAACATTTTTAATGATGTTTACTATTTATACAATTTCATATGCGGGGGATATTAATCCTGATGATTATAAATCAATATATTCAACAGCTGGAGTAAGTGATTTAAGAACAAAAACAGGGAAAGCTATTAGTGTTGTACAAATAGGAGGAACTGCGGTATCACTTGTAGCTTTAATCGTTATAGCTATAAAATATATGACATCTAGCCCTAACGAAAAGGCTGATTTAAAAACAAAGATGGTACCTTATGTAATAGGAACTATAATTTTCTTTGCGGCATCTAACTTGGTTGCAATAGTAATAAAATTCGCACAAGGTATAAAAGCTTAAAAGTGGTAATTTAATTACCACTTTTTTCTGGTATAAATGGCTACTATAGAGTTATAACAGTGAAATTTTTTTATGATTGAAAAGAAATCTGTACATATGCAGAAGTCACTTTTAATGATTAAAGTAATTGCTATATACTACTAAAATACAAAAGGTAATATCAAATCTCGGGAGTAAAAATATAACCTAATTCCCGTATATAAAAAATATATACTAAAAAATAAAAAATGTAATAAAATAAAAAAATAAGAGAAAAAATCGTTTTTACGTTTTTGTAAAAACGATTTTTTCTTAGGGAAATTGCAGGTTAGAAGATTTTATAATGTTACAATTATGTTACAATATAAAAGCAACATAAAAAATGAAAAAAAGTAGACAAATTTCTTTACAAAATGAAGACATTTTGTTTAATTTATTGCAAATAATTGTCAAATAAAGTATAATTTTATATAAGAAGAATGTTAAAAAGAGGAGTGTAAAAAGTGAATAAAAGAGTAGTGTTTTTAACAATTTTAATAATATTAAGTATAGTGGTTTTACCAGTTACAGCTTCTTATGCATCTAGTACTACATCAGGAGTACAAAGTTGGGATGATATGATAAAGGATGCTTCTGCTTTCTTAAGTAAAGGGAAAACTAAAACTGTTATTTCAAGTGGAGATGTATCAGGGGTTGTTTTACCAATCGCTAGAATATTAGTTGCAGTTGCAAGTGGAGTATTAGTTGTTGTAACAGCTATCTTAGGAGTAAAATATGCTACAACGCATGATCCAAACGAACAGGCAAAAATAAAGAAACAGCTTATTGGATTGGTGGTTTCAATAATTGTAGTATTTGGTGGTCAAGCTATTTGGACAATCATATACAATGTAATGAAAGATTTTTAAACTTAAGAAAAAGGAGGATATAGAATGGGCACATATTACGTTCCAAGAAATTATAAAGGGGAGTCAAGAATATTATATATTTTTACTGCTAAGTCATTAATAACAACTGGTGTTGGAGCACTTATTGGTTCAATATTTTTTGTTATATTTGGTATGGTGTTAGGTTATACAACGCCAGGACTAATTATAATGGGAGTATTTGGACTTCTAGGCTGGGCATATGGTGCATTAAAGATTCCAACAATATCAGGAATTGCGGTGACTAAAAAAGTTGGGGGAGAATCACTAGATGAAATAATAAATAGATATATAAAATTTAAAGCTAAAAGACGTATTTACTCATATTCTGATACAAAAGATATAGAAACAGAAGAAGATACAAAGGAGGATAAATAATATGGATATTATAGTTGGATTAAATATAATGCTAGTTGTATTAGTAGTAATTATTATAGCATTAGTAATTGCTTACTATTTTTTAGTATATAAAAACAAAATAAAGCAACAAGAAAGAGAAGTTCAAAAGGAAACTAAACAAAGTAAAGATTTTAATGGAATACCAAGAGAAACAACAGATAAGTTATTAGATTTTGATGAAATTAAAGACGATATGATAATAAGAAAAAATAGACAACAATATGTTATGGTAATTCAATGTAAAGGAATTAACTATGACTTATTATCAGAAGAAGAAAAAGAATCTGTAGAAAGCGGATTCATAGAATTCTTAAATACAATCAGATTCCCTATACAACTATATGTACAAACAAGAAGTTTAAATTTAAGAAAAACAATAGAAGGATATAAAGAAAAAGTTGGAGTAATTGCAGACGAGATTAAAGCTTTAAGAAAAAGAAGAGAAGAATTGTTAAAAACACCAAATTCGGATAAAGAACTTGACATGATAGAATTTGAAATAAGAAGAAAAGAAAACGTATTAGAGTATGGACAAGATATTTCAAATTACATTGGAAGAATGAGCTTAAACCAAAATGTATTACAACAAAAAACATATGTAGTAGTTTCTTATTTTAAATCAGAATTAGGAAATGTTTCTAATTATTCAAAAGACGAAATTATAAATATGGTATTTACAGAATTATATACAAGAGCACAAACATTAATAAGAAGTTTAGCTAGTGCACAAGTATCTGGTAGAATTTTAAATTCAGAAGAATTAAGTGAATTACTATATATTGCATATAACAGAGATGAAGAACAAATATATCAATTGGATAGAGCATTAGACGCACAATATGATGCTTTATATTCAACAGCAAAAGACGTTTTAGAAAAACGTAAAGAAAGAATTGATAATAAAATTGATGATATGGCTGTTGATTTGGCATCAGATAGTTTAATTGAAGCCGATAATATATTAAAGAATAAAGAACAATTAAACAATGAATTAAGAGAAAGAACTATAGCAATAATAGAAGAATATAAAAATCAATTAGCTCCAGATTTATATAATGAAACAAAGAAGATTATAGAAGAAAAAACAAAACAAGAAGACGAAGAAATAAATGAAGAAGAAAATAAAGAAGAGACACCTGCAAAAGAAAAAAAGAGAACTGTTAGTAGGGGAAGACCTAAAAAAACAGAAAAAAACTAATGATAGAATAATAAGGAGGAAGTTTTTTGATGAAGAAAGATAGAGTTGAAGAAAAAGATAATAAGCAAGAAAAACCATTAGGAATTCTTGAGAAAAACGCAAAAAACTTAAAAGATTTAATTGCTCCAGCAGGAGTAGATTTTTCCAATATAAATCATGTAGAAATAGTATCTACTAAATCTAGATTTGCAAGAAGTATGATTGTTGCAAACATACCTAGAATGTGTACTTTCCCAGAGTTTTTAAGAAGTATGTACACATTTGGAGACTTAAATACATCTGTATTTATTTCGCCAGTAAGTGAGAGCTCATCACAAACAGATTTGAATAGAACAATTAATGAACTAGAATCTGAAAGATTAGTTGCTATAGATAGAGGAGACATAAACCGTGAAAGAATATTAGCTCAAAAAAGATTAGAAGCAGAAGAGCTAAGAGATCAAATTGCCAGTGGTTTTAATAAATTATATGAGTCAACAATTGTATGTACATTATTTGCATACAGTTTAGAAGACTTAGACAAAGAAACAGAATTATTAGCATCAGAAATGGCAAAAACATTAATTGATGTTAAACCAGCATGGGCTATACAAGAAGATGCTTTTAGAACGAATTTACCATTTAATGATAATTTACTAAAAAAATCACATTCTTTTGATAGAAGTTCAATGGCAACTGTTTTCCCATTCTTCTCTTCAGAAGTGGGACACGAAAATGGAATTCCAATTGGATTTGATAAACAAACAGGATTACCTATATTATTTGATAACTTTAGTAATACTTTATCTAACTACAACCTAGTTATATTTGGTAAATCTGGTGCTGGTAAAGGTGTTACAATTAAAACTATCACAGCAAGATCATCAGTATTAATGGGAATTGAAAGTTTAGCTCTAGATGCCGAAGGTGAATATGGAGTTGTTGCAGATGCACTAGGAGGAGTAAATGTAACAATAAGTCCTAACTCAAATACAATTATTAATTTCTTTGATGTTGAACCAGAAACAATAAAAGATGAAATAACAGGAAGAGAAAGAGCTATTTTAAATATAGAAAATAAAGTAGAAGATGTTACTCAAGCATTACTTACAATGGCAAGAGGTAGTACAAGAAGTGAAGAAGTAAACGAACTTACAAAACAAATAATAGCAGAGTCTGTAGCAGAAGAATATGAAGCAAGAGGAATAACAGATGATGTAAATAGTTTATATGAAGATAATGATCAAGCTAAAAGATTTTCTAAAAACTATGTAGGAAGAGTGAAAAAAGAAATGCCAACAATCGGCTCTTGGTATAAAAGAGTACTAAGAAAAGGGCAAGAAAATGAAAACCCAGATTATAGATTCCATTACAGTTACTTATCAAAAGTTATGAAACAATATGTAAGAGAATACAATGGACAAATGGCATACTTTGATGGACAATCAACATTTGAACTGTTAGATGGAACACCATTTATTAATTTAGATATATCACAACTAGAAGAAAGATTTGCAAGACCACTTGCACAACAAATATTACTTTCTTGGATTTGGGAAAAATATGTTAAGAAAAATAGTGAAGATAAAGAAAAAGCAGCTAAGAAAAGAGTTCTTATAGATGAGGCATGGATGTTACTTCCATATCCGGAAGCTGTAGACTTCTTAAATACAATGGCAAGACGTGCAAGAAAAAGAAATGTTTCACTTGCAGTTATGTCACAAAAATTCCAAGACTTTTATGAAAAACCAGAAGCACAAGCAGTATTAACATCTTCAGATACAAAATTATTCTTGGCACAAGATAAATCAGAAATACCTTATATAAAAGAAGTATTTAAATTAAGTGAAGGTGAAGCTGCATTCTTAACAACATGTAGTAGAGGTGAAGGATTATTAAAAGTAGGTTCTGATACAGCAATTATTGCAATTAGACCAACAAGAAAAGAGTTCGAATTTGTAGAAACAAACGTAAATAAAATGAAATTAATACAAGAGCAAAAAGCAAAAGAGCAAGCAAGAAATAACAAACAATAAAAATAATAAGAGGGAGAATAAATGATTAAGAAGCTATTAATATCAATACTTATAATTTTAAGTATATTTAATTGCATAACTTTTAACAACACCATTTTTGCAATGGATGAGCTAAAAGATGAAAATTTTGGAGAAGTAATGGAAGGTGTTCCAGAAGACTCTATGGATGATATGTTGCATGATGGTGAATCTACAGCAAAACCAAATGGGCAGGCGACAAAAAAGAAAATCAAATCTAGCCCAAGCTTTGGTGGTGCAACTGCTTCTCTTTTAGCAAAAGTACTTAGTGTTATTCCCGCTCTTATGAATATAATTATGAATACGGTTATTAATAGTCAAGAGCCAGCTGGTAGTCCAGAACTAAATTTTACAATATATGATTTATTAATAGGCGAATATGACTTATTTAATATAAATTTTTTCTCTGTACCAACTGGGTCTTCAAATGTTAGAACAAAAGTAAGTAACAATATAGCTATATGGTATTATGGAATAAGAAATTTAGCAGTTATATTATCATTATTAATATTAATATATGTAGGAATTAGAATGGCTGGTTCAACTTTAGCAGATGACAAAGCTAAGTATAAAGAAATGTTATTTCACTGGATTAAAGGTTTTTGCTTAATATTTGTAATGCAATATTTAATATTAGTATGTTTAAATCTTTCAAATGGATTTGTTCAGCTAGTACCAGATGTTAATGATAATATAGAATCTGCAATACTATATGGTGATGGAGGAAGCGAAAATACTCCAACAGAAGATTCTATAGCATATAAATTGGAAAGATTTAAAGGATGGAATTATGTAGCAATTTCTGTACTTTATTGGGTTATAGTATTTTACCAATTTAAATTTTTTATATTATATTTTAAAAGGGTTTTAGTAGTAGGATTTATGACTGTTATTGCTCCGTTGGTATGCATAACTTTTCCAATAGATTCAATTAGTGATGGAAAAGCACAAGGATTTAATAATTGGTTTAAAGAGTTATTAATAAATATTTTTATACAACCAATACACCTTATAATATATTCCGTTATTATTGTATGTGCTAAAGAAATAATAGTTTTAGCACCAGTACTTGCTATATTATTCTTTGTAGGACTTTCAAGAGCAGAGAAAGTTGTTAAAAATGTACTAGGAATTAGAGATAGAACATCAATTAGTTCTTTAGGATCAATAAAAGTTCACCATAGATCATAGATGGGAGAAGTAATATGAAGAAAAAGAGAAAAATGTCTAAAAAAAAGAAAAGAATAATTATAATTTCATTGGTTATTGTTTTTATAATTGCTCTAATAGTGCTTGGTACGATAAAAAGAATTAATGATACACCGAATAGCCTAGAAGACATAAATGATATTAGAGAAATGATAGAATATTTAGAGTGTAAATATATATCACATGGCGATTCAGATGAAGATGGTTATATTTGGGATATACATTTAGAATTTAAATATTCACCATATGAAGGAAATCAATCTAAAAAAGATTTTTATGATTTAGCAATAAGAACAATTGCAAACTATTTAGGATATTCTGATTTTAGGTTAATAGATGAATCAAGAGACTTGATTATAAAAGTAAATTGTGAAAGTGGAACAATTTATGAAGTATTTATAAATGATTTAGAAGAATCAGAGTATTTTAACAAACTAATGTCAGAAGTTAACTTAGAACAAAATTCAAATTTAAAAGAAATAGATGTGACAGTAAATCAAGAATTATCAGTATTAAAAAATAATAATTGGAATTTGAGAAATATAAGTTTTGGAAATAAGACAAGTACTTTCCAAGGATATGATATATATTTTGAAAATGGATATAGAGTAAAAGAAACAAACCATACTTTATTTAATATAGTATTTACAACAAAATATACCAATCCAGTAATAAATGACATAAAAGCAGGGGACAGTTTAGAAACTGTAAAACAAAAACTTGGAGATGATTATGAAGAAGATGGTTCATTAGTAGAATATATGACTAAAGATATGTATATTTGTTTTACAGAAACAGAAATATCTATTTATCCTAGAATTACATATGATTATACAACTTTTGAAAAATTAGTAAAAAAATATAATGATGAAAAAGACTTTGTTAACTTTATGCTAGAATTAACAGATATTTGGCCAGATTATGCAACTTATGATTATGATTCAGGATTTAGTGATATATGGTATCCGTTAAAAGGTATTAGAATAACAAATAGTTCAGACAACATGGATGGAATACAAGTATATCAAGAATATAGTGGGGATTTGAAAAACAATAGGGAAGATTTATATCAAGTATATTATAAAACAAATCAAAGTTTAATATTAGAGTATGAAAAACAAAGAAATGTGGACAAGTTTGCAGGATTTATGCCAGATGATAATCAAAGTCAAGTTATAAAAGAAGTAGCTAATATGGACGAGCAAAACAGGAAAAACAATATTTCATTTATATCATTTGATGAAAATATTCCAGATAGTGAATTAAGTAAAGATATAGTAGCAACTTCTTCATATTGGTATGATGATTATAACTATATATACAGTATTTATGGAAAGGGTATATATGTTTATAATGTAAAAGATTTAACAACAAAAACTATAGTAGAAGGAAATAACGAATACTATAATGTAACAAATTTTGATTTTAACACAAAAATACTAACATATGATGATAAAAATATAAAAATAGAAATTTAAAGAAAGGAGAAGATGATGAAAAAAATAGCAAAGAATATAAAAAGATTAATAATTTCATTTGTAACATTTTATTTAATTATTGTAAGTACATCATCTTCTTTTGCAAGACCGTATGATGCAGCTGCAGGGCAATTTGTTGCAGAGCAATATGAAGCTTTTATAAATAAATATACGGATGTTTCTTATTATGAGACTTGTGTGCCAGCAAAATTTTCCGGATCTAATTTCCTAGTTTGTTGTACTACAGGCCCATTATATGCATATCAAAACTTTCTAGGAATAAACTTGCTAGATTATGACTACCAAACAATGGCAAGAGATAATTTAGTTTCATTAGCAAACAGTCAATATTGGGAGCAAGTTTCTTTTAGTGAAGCACAGCCAGGAGATATTGTAGTACTAGATAGAGGGCCTTCAACACCAGGACATGTTGAAATGATTGGAGAAAATTTGGGAAATGGTGCACTTACTTTTTTAAATTCAGGAAGTTATCCAGGACCTAATACATTAAATGTAAGACCAAATAAAACTAGTTGGGAATTTCAAGCATGTTTTAGATTAAAAAGTAATGTAGAAGTTACACCATCAGGTACTTTACCAGCAACTACTAATACAGAAAGAGAAGATAATATAGAAGAAGATCCAGAAGATAAATTTTATTATCAAGGAAAACCAAGTGGAGGGTTTGCAGGAACTAGAGGCTTAACACTTGATTGGTTGTTTAATTTGTTATCACAATTGGTTGATTTCTTAGCAGGTCTATTAACTTTAGTTATTAGAATGGTATTTGTAGGATATGCAAACATACTTGTAAACATTGTTACAAACGCAGTAAACGATTTAACAGGTGAAGTTGTAGAAACCACAAATACAACAACAAATACAGGAGGAACAACATCAGATGCAACTTCAGCAGACAGATTATTAGATAATAATTCAAACTATACTCCTACATCAACAGAGCTACAACCAGAAGGTGATGATCAATTAACAATAGATAAAATAATATTAGGACAAGTTCCATTGTTAGATGTCAATTTCTTCTCTGATACAGCAGGTGGAGCAAAATTAAAAGATGATGGAGCTTTAGCAATATTAAGAGAAAATATAGCTGTATGGTACTATGCATTAAGAAATCTTAGTATAGTGGTAATGCTACTAATATTAATTTATTTAGGTATTAGATTAGCAATTAGTACGGTTGCAACAGAAAAAGCAGAATATAAAAGATTATTAGTAAATTGGCTAGTAGGCTTTATAATAATATTCTTTATACATTTTTATCTAATGTTTATTTTACAATTAAATGAAACTTTAATAGGATGGATATACAATACCTCACAAAGTACAACTACAACAGCTACAGAAAGCAGTGTTTATGAAACAGTTAGAACAAAAGCATATGAAGTAAAACTTTCATCTGGTATGGCTGGTACAATATTATATTTAGTATTAGTTGTATTAATGTTAAAGTTTTTCTATATATACTTAAAAAGATTACTGTCAATAGCTATTTTAACAATAATGGCACCTGCAATGGGAGCAGTATATGCATTTGGAAAAATAACTAGTGGCAAATCTAATGCTTTTACAACTTGGATGAAAGATTATACTTTATTAGTTTTAGTACAAAGTGTACATGCATTAGTATATTTTATGTTTGTAAAAGTAGTTTTACAGTTAACAGAAACATCATTTGTAGGAATTGTAATTGCACTTTTGGTACTTAACTTTATGTTAAAAGCTGCAAATATTTTCTTTGATATATTTGGAATGTTAGCAGGAAATGGAAAACATAGTACTTTAAAATCAATAATGGGGTCTGACGCTAGAGGAGAAATTTTAGACAAATTATTTATTGGAAGTGCTTTACTAGGAGGAGCAAAAAGCATTATTGGTGGAACATATCGTGCTGGAAAAGGATTAATATTCGGAACTTCGTTAACAACTAAGAATGCTAAAAGAAAAGCTCAGGCTAAGGCATTCGGACTTAATAATATTTCATTTAAAAATATTGATGCAATGACAGGACAACTATTACCTGGTGCAAAGGCAAAGAAATCATTATCTTCAAAAGTATTTAGAAGAAAAGATGGAAAACAATTGTCAAATGACTTAGCAGATAGAATGAAAGATGTTTATTTAGGAAGAGCACGAAAAACAGGTGGAGTTCTTGGAGATTCATTTAAAATTCCTTTAAGAGGTGCAATGAATGGACTAAAAATAGCAACAGCTATTCCATTAGCTGTTGCTGGAAGTGGAAGTTTTGCATTAAATAATGTTGTATCTGCAGTAGGAAGTATGTCTGCAACACATTATAAAAGAAAAAATATTAGAGGGGCTAGAAAAGCAAATGCTAAAGCAGAAAAGCAAGCTAAGAAGCAAGCCAAAAATGCAAAAAGAAGTACACCAAAGAAAGTTATATATACAGCTGCAAAAGTTGCTTTTGCAGGACCAATTTTAGCAGGAAAATTAGTAACAGCACCTGTAAAAGCAGTAGCTGGAACAGTGCAAGATGCAATTACAGCGGAACAAAAAGATATTGATTATGTACAAAAAACAGCGCCTACACAACTAAAAAGAATTAAAGATGCAAGACAATTAGAAGAAAGAATTATTGATAAATATAATCAAAAATTACAAGAAACGATACAAGATGTTAAGGCAGAAAATGATGCTTCAGCACCTAGTGCTAGAAGAAATGATAAATTTGCAGAAGCTGTTGGAAAAAGTAAATTTAATAAAGAAGTTACAGACTCTATTAGTAGTATATTTAGAGTATCAGATAAGGTAGATAAATATATGAAAGATAACGATAAATCAGCAGCAGAGGCAAGTGACGTAACTAGTATGTTAGATAATATGGAAGATTATATGAAACAAAATATAAGAGATAATGATGCTACATTGTCAGATGTTGATATACAAGCTAAGATAAATAAAATAAGAGCAGATGTACAAGCAAAATATGATAAGCAGAAAGATGACGAAGGAAATCTACATAAAGATAGGTTAAAAAATATTTTAGAAGATACATTAGAAGCAAATGATGCTAATGAAAAAGTTTCTGATTTTATGCAAGATATTGTACAAGATATGAAAACGCTTCAAAGAACAGATAGAAATTATAACATACATTTTGGAGGCGAAGATAATTATATGTACAAACATTCAGAAACAGGAAAGAGTAATTTAAAAAATGTTCTAAATAGTTTAACATATTTAGAGCGATAATATTGGGAAGGGGAGAATAATGAAATCAAAGCCAATAAAAATAGTTACAATTTTAATATGTATTGTTATATTAATTGCTTTTATAGTACCAACATTTGATAATACGGTTTATGCAGGTATTGAAGATGTGTTTGATGGTATTGCCGGAATAATAACATGGCCACTTAGAGCATTAATAGTTGCATTTGGAGAAGTTATAAGGCTTGTAATAGGAGGTATTGCTTCATTAGGTGGAAACCAAGGAATAACAGCAAATGCAAACATACGGACCAGAAACAATATTATTTAATGAACTTCCTCTTACTGATATAAACTTTTTTGACTTTAGTATTGGTTCTGCAACAATAAAAGCCATAAGAGAAAACATTGCGATTTGGTATTATGCATTAAGAAATTTAGCAATTGGATTATTACTTGCAATGTTAATATATGTTGGAATAAGAATGGCATTATCAACAGTAGCTTCAGAAGAAGCAAAATACAAAAAAATGCTAAAAGATTGGGTTGTTAGTTTTGTATTAGTGTTTTTATTACAATATATAATAATATTTACAATAAATTGTAATAATGGACTAGTCGCAATAATGAATGCTGCAAGACAAAATGTAACAGCAGGCAGTTTCGATAATGTTATAAACAATTTTGCAACACAGGCTTTAGGAATATCATTTGTACAAGGATTAGGTTCATCAATTGTATTTTGTATATTAGTTGGTATGACATTATCATTTTTGATATTCTATATAAAACGTATGTTAACAATAGGTTTTTTAATTGTAATTGCACCAATAGTAACAATTACATATTCAATAGACAAAATGGGTGATAATAAATCACAAGCATTAGATAAATGGTTAAAAGAATTTGTATATACAATATTAATACAACCTTTCCAATGTTTAATATATTTAATATTTGCAATTACGGCATTAGATGTAATGAAAGATAATAGTATTGGATCAGCAGTGCTTGGAGTAGTTATGATTTTATTTATACACCAAGCTGAAGATATTGTTAGATCTATATTCAGCTTCGAACACGCACATTCATTAGGAAGTACATTAACAACTATGGCTCTTGCATCAACAATGACTAAAGCAATTGGAAAAGTTTCTGATGCAAAAAAAGGCGCAAGCGAAGGAAAAGCCAAAGCTGCTGGCCCAGTTGATGGAAAAGATAAACAAAATAAACCTAAGAAGAAATTGGCAGATAGAAAAGGTCCAGTAGGAGCTTTAGCAAGAACTAAAGCCGGTCAAGCTGCAACTAAAGCGGGAGAAGCTGTATCAAAAAAAGCGGCAAGAGCAAAAGCCGGAGCAGCTAGATTAAAAAATACACCTGTTGGAAAATACCTTGGACTTAGTGCAAAAGGTGCGGCAATGATTGCTGGTGCTGCAATGGGAGCTGGAGTATCTGGAAATGGAAAAGGAGCAGCAGCTGGAGGAGCACTTGGTATGGGTATTGCTGGAATGGCTGGTGGAGCTTGGCAAAGTATGTCAGACAAACAAGCTTCAAAAGATGCTGAAGAAGCTAGAACAAATGCTGAAAAATTAAAAGAACCACAAGAAAATACTGCAAAAGAATATCACACATGGGCACAAAGGACAGGCTTAGACCCATCTTCTGCAGCTCCAAATGCACAAAGAATAGTACAAAGAGTTCTAGCTGGCGAAGATATGAGTAGTTTTGATAGAACAGATAGAGATTTTGCACAAAGTATTAGCAACCTAGAAACAGCATATAAAGATGTTGGAGTATCAAGCAAAAATATGGAAAGTCAAATTATGAATACAATTAATAAAATACAAAATGGAGAGATAAATCCACCAGCATAAGATGGAAATATAAAATAGAGAGGATTCATAATGAATTTTATTGATACAAGATTAAAAATAAGACGATTTATAAAGAAAAACAGAAAAAAAGTTATTTTTGTTGTTATTACAGTAGCTATAATAATAGCAATCAATTATATATTAAAAAACATGCCAGAAGAGGAAATACCTAAAACCACATATGAACCTAATGTGGCAGTAATGGACGAAAGCGAAGTACCAAAAAAATGGCATAGTGAAATAGAAAATAGAATAAAAACATTTGTAGATTATTGCAATAATAAAGAATATCAAAAAGCATATGATATGATATCTGATGAGTGTAAAGATGCAATATATCCAGTAATTGGAGATTTTAAAGAATATGTAGATAAAAGATTTCAAGTAAAAAGGATATATAGTATACAAAATTTTTCTAATATATCTAAACAATACATATATGATGTTAATTTTATGAGTGACTTTATGGCTACCGGTTCAACTGGTACAAATTACGGATATGTACAAGAAAAGTTTGTTTTTACAGAAGATGATAATTCTTTAAAATTTGCAATTGGAGGATTTGTTAGAACAAATATTTTAGATGCATTTGTAGAGGATGAAAATTTAAAAATAGTTACTAAGAAAAAAAATGTATATTATGATCACGAGACATATACAGTAGATATTACAAATAAAACAGATTATCCAATAGTACTAGGCGATGGAACAGGTGAAGATGAAATAGCAATTTCTGTAAATGAACAATTAAGAGAAGAGACAAATATTAACGCAGTAAATGTTGTTTTACAACCAAACGAATCAAGAACATTTACTTTTGTATTTGAAAAATATTGTGATGATGGATATGCTCCACAAGCAATGTATTTTACAGATGTAAGAGTATTAAAATCATATTCTGGAACAGAAGAAACTAGACAACAAGAACTTGATAACGCGGTAAGAAGATATTCGTTAATTCTTAACTTTAATGTAAAAGACTAAGTAAAGGTGGTGATATAGTGGCTGATGAAAGAGATGACCCAACAGGAGGATCAGGTGGTTCAGGTGGCGGAGCTGGTGGCAAAGCAACAGGAACAGCACAAAAAGCTAGGAAACTGGCTAAAATATTAAAAAGTCTTAAAACATTTGGACTTTTAGGTACAATATTTGTATGGGTAATAATTGCAATTGTTGTAATACTTATAATAATAGGATTATTAGGATTCTTTTTAGAAATGCCTAGTTTGATGGGAGACAAACTGGCTGAGATAAAAAATAGTGTTTTTGGAACAATTGGCTCATTTTTAGATGGAAACAAAGCATATATTACAGAGGATGATCAACTAGAATTAGCACAATACTTAGAAAATATGGGATATCCACCTTATGAATTTGGATTTGGAGAATTAAAGGAAAGAGAAGAAGACGGAGAAATAAGTCAATCTATAGATAGTAAATATTTAAATGCATATTTATTGGCAGACTATAATACATATACAGTTTATAGCCCGGTAAAATCAGGAATATCTGCTTTTTTGCATGGTGCTGGAGAATTTTTCTTTGGAAATCCAGTAACTACACCAGAAGATGAAGGAACAAAAGATGCACACTTTGGTATGCTACATTTTGAAAAATACAATGATACATCATGGGATATTGGAGATATATGGACAGATAATATAGATATTGATGTACAAAATAAGACATTAACACTAAGTGCATCGGATTGGGATGTATTTATAAATAGATCATCTCAATATACATTTAATATGGATGGATGGTCTGCAAGATATGGAAAGCCATTGGATTTATCTATAACATTACATTTGGCTACAATGGCACCAGACTTAGTATATAAACTTATAATGGATGAAGAAGAAAATACGGCTATATATATAGGTAGAACTGAAAATCAAGTAAGAATTAGAATGAAATATAAAAAGAATGAAGGAGTTACAACTAATTTTGGAGCGATTTCAGAAGATTTAGCGAATTTGGACGAAGTAGACGAGTTTGAAACAGATGAATTATTGCAAATAGAAGATTTTTTAGCAGAACATGTTGAAGGGAACGAAATTGAAAGGTTAAGAAAAATAGAAGGAAATCTAAAAACTTTTTTAAATAGTAGTTATAGTAATTATTCTGATAGTAAATATTGGTCAGGAAGAGCTGCTAACTTCTTATTAATGGACTTATCAGATCCAGATAATGAACAAGGAGTTTATCAAAATGCGCCATCAGAGAACTGTATTAAGGCGATGGGAGAAGCAATTGATGCAGCAATAGATATATCAAGGGATAAACTAAATGATAATCAATCATTTAAACATAATAATGGAGAAGAAGGAAATCAAACTTATACAGAGCTATTTGGTACATATCCAGGAGTTCAAGTTTCAAATGGTGAATTAATGGAATTTATGGCAGGCGATTCAGGATTTGCATTAGAATATACACAAAAGGTACTTGAACTTTGTGAAGAAAATGATATTCCAAGTCCGGAGGAATTAGCTGAAAACGAAGAGGTAAAAGAAGAATTATATAATTTTGCAAAGGAAAAATTGCAAGCACTATATGATGAAGCTAAACCGGATATAGACTTGATTTATGAAGTATCTGGAGATGAGAAAGCAGATCAATTACGTGAAGAAATGGAAAAAATTGGATTGACAGATGAAGCTTTAGACAGATCAGATTATTATAATGACTCTACAACAAGTAATGCAGATGGTGAGCAATTATCTAAAGTTGAACCATATATAGTTAGTGTAGAGAAACACTGGTACAGAAATGTATATTTTACATTAGGGGCAATAGAAAGTGAATCTGAAAAAGATTATATAGAAGAACATTATCCAGATTGGGATGGTGCTTATGAAACTGCTGAATCTGATGCTACAATAGAATATGATTTTCAACCGGGTGCTGACTCAGATGACCAAGCATTAAAACCTACAGAAAATGGTAGATGGGTAGTTGTAGAAAAAACCATTAGTGGAGAATCTAAATCGCAAGTAAGAGATGCTGTAAGAGGAGAAGTTAATGCCCATACCAAAGAGTTGTTTGTAGGAACAGCTGATAAACCAGCTAAGTATTTTGTTTATGATGGAAGTAGAGACACTGCTGAATTAATTGATGAATTAAGAAAAATATATAATGAGACTTATCAAAATGAACTAGCATTTTATGTATATTCCGAACCAACTGAAGAACAAAAAGCAGAAGCTTTAGCTGCTGCTGAAGCTGCTGTAGAAGCAGAAGAAACAAAAAGGGGAACAAATTGTTTTAAAGAAGTTGATGTAAGATCAAATGCATTAGCAGCATTTTCAATATTAGAAAACAATACTAGTGAAGATGCAGAATACATATTAAGAGATTTAAAAAACTTATTTGTAGATTTAGGATATTTTACAAAAGAGGAGTTAAAAACTTCAGATACACATGTATTTCAATGGCCAATGATGAGCTATATAAATCCATATTGGCCACAAAAAAGATTTGAAAAGCAACAAAGAGATTATGGAACTTTAATAAGAAGTAAAGTATCTACAGACAACATAAGAAATGGTTATAATGCTGATGGAACAGAAAGAACAGAAGAAGAAGAACAATCAGGATTATATAGTCCAAACTTTAATACAAATACAACAGTTCAACCACCAAAAGAAGATCCTGATGATGACAATACAGATAACGGTGATAATACAAATACTGATGATGAGCAAGATGAAATAACAAATCCAACAGCTACTCTAGAAGATGGATTTGAACCAGGATTAAATGTAGCTTCACCTGTAACAGGTGAAATTATAGAAGAAGGCGCAGATTACATAAAAATCAAAGTACTAGATAATACAGCAATTACAGAATACGAACCATTTTATAATAAATATAAAGATGTATGCCCAGGATATACTATGTATATAAAAGGATTCCAAAAAGTAGATATAAATAGTGAATCTGCCTCAGAATATTTAAAGGTAGAACATACAGATGCATATTTTACTAAATATGGATATGATCAAGCTGGGATGGAAAAATGGAGAGAAGATGAAGAAAAAAGAGCAGAAGCACCTGTGTATATAGAAAGAGATGGTAAAAGATATATTAAAGAAGGAACAGTAATTGGTACAACGACAAATTCTGACATAGCAATCTATTTTATAAATCGAGAAAATTCTATGATTGAAGATGTTGAATCATATATTAGGCTTCCAGCCACTCCAAAGGGAAATGGTGATTACTTTTCAATGAAACGTACTTTATTATCTAGAGATGAATTTATAGATGCTGTTATTGCAGAAGCAAACAGACGTAATGGAGATTCTGTATGGAAAAGTAGGGATTCTGTAGGAGCACTTTATGATAAATGTCTTGAATATCAAATGAATCCGGAATGGGTAGCGGTTACTGCTATAACCGAAAGTAATATGAGAAGTCCAAATGGAAACTATTGGGGATATGGAACATATAATGGCGCAACATCAGTAGCCGATTACGGAGGATTTATTAAAACATTAGAGATAATGTTAGATACAATAAATGATTATCAAACTCCAGGTACATGGTTTTACGATTCTATAATGCAAATGTATGAAGAAAGAAAAGCCTGTACAGAAAATGGAGGAATTAATAAAAATGGTTATGGACTTCCAGATAGTATACAAGGTATACAATCTAGATATTCAAATTTAGATCCTCATGGTTCAGGTGCATATTATTACATGGACCCAGATGTTGCGGGTGTGAAGACTATATATGAAACTCACGAACAATTCTTAAGTTTATGTAAAAATAGTGGAAAAGCCGAACATGCTGTTGGAACACCATGTACAATCTGGGAAAATGGGCAATATACAGCATACCAAGTTGAGCAAAAAATAGAAATAGCACAACAAGTCTTTGGAGAAAGAGCAGGACAAGCACCATAATTAAGGAGGTAAAAGTGAAAGATTATAGATTTATACAAATAATATTAATATTAGTAATTATTGTGAACATTGTTATTTGTGCATTAACAATACTTTATACTAATAAAATGGATCAAGAGACATCAGAAGAAGAACCACCTGAATATGAATATGTGCTTACCGAAAATACTACTTCGTTATCAAATCAATATAAAGGTAATATGACTGCAGACGAGATTATGAAATCAGTTTCTGATTTTATGATAAAAACAGTAAATGATATATTAAATAATTGTAGTGGAAAAACAGATTTACAAATATTAGAATATTATAGAAATAATAAAGATTCTTTAGTTTTATCTACAAGAATTAATGATGAAAGTATATTTTTACAATTAGTAAAACAAATTCAAATAGTAGCTAATGGAGCGAATTCATTAGAATATGAAAGTTCAAGCTATAATATAGACAGTTTTTATGATGAAAATGGTGCTGGACATGTTGTATTAGAAGTACAATACAAAGATAAAGAAAAAACGCAATTCCAACTTGTACTAAGTAATACATCAAATATAATAGAATTTTTACCAGCTTCACAAATTACATCAAAGGAGGCTGATACTAATGGCTAGAAAAAAAAGAAAAATACCAGCACCACAAAAAAGAGTAAGGATATTGGTTGTTATAGCAATACTGTTAATCTTAATAAATGTTTATAATATTAGTAAATTAATAATAATTGCAAATAACAGAGAAAAAGCTAAAAATCTGAATACAGCTGAAGTAACTGGCTCAGAAAATATTACTGCAGAAGAAATAGAACAAAACGCAGAAGAAAGAGAGTTAGAAGGTCTTAAAGATGCAGATGAAAGAACAAGAATACAACAATATTGTGGTACTTTTATAAGACATATTGAAAATGGAGAATATGATAAGGCATATGACTTATTATATCCAGATTTTAAAAATAATTATTTTAAAACATTAGAAGATTTTACAAAATATGTACAAGAAAAATTCCCTAGTGATTTAATACTTGTATCTTATGATAATATAGAAAGACAAGGACAATATTATATACTGTTTACTACAATAACATCACCGTTACAACCAGATTATTCTATGGAAGAAAGATTCTTCTTTGTAGAGAATGATTTTAATGATTTTAAAGTATCATTTGAAGTAAAACAATAAAAGGGGGAGGCATTATGCCAGAGAAAAGTTTAGATGAAAGAATTAAAGAGCAAAAAGAAAGACAATTAGCTTTAGAAAAGAAAATAGAAAAAGCTAACCAAGAAAAAGAAGATGCTTTATATTTAAAAGAAATTAAAGAAAAAGCAGAAGTAGAAAATGCAGATAATATAGAAAACATATATCTTTTATCTGAAGTAGAGCTTAATGAACAAATAAAGATTAAAGCAAAACAATTAGCTTTAGTAGCATATAAAACTGGAAAATATGATTTATATAAAAATACAGAACTAATTGCTACAATTGATGAAAATGGAATGGTAGAATTTGAAGAAGAATATAGTAAAGAATTAGAAAAATATTTGCCACCAGAAAGCTTAGAAATGGAGAAGGTTGATCCGGAAGAAATGATTGAAAAATCAAAAGAAGAAGGAAAAACAGATCTAAAGAAAGAAGAAGAGAAAGAAAAAGAAGAAGAGGAAAAAAAAGAGACAGTTGATAAGTTGAAAGAGGATACTGGATTGGAAATAATATCTTTAGTAAGAATAGAGGACGAAAGATTTTCAGATGATATTGTTGGATACCAAACAGGATATTCTGAACAATATGTTGCATTAACAAAGGATGGAACATTTCACTTAGTGGGAGAAAAGTCTGATGGAAGTTTTGAAGAGCATCCTGACTTTTTAGGCGCTTCATCAGCGTATGCAAGTGAGCAACCTGAATATGATGAAAATGGTAATTGTTGTGGAAATAGTACTGTAGATTTAGTTATGAGAAAAAAAGATGGAAAAGAAAGTTTAGGTATAGATATGAGTTATGGTTCTATTACATTAACTAATATAGATACTAACGAACCAATTGAAACATCTAATTATACTCCTACACAATCTGAAATTGATGAAAGAAAATTAGCTGATGCAAAAGGAAGAGAGGCTCTATTACGAAAAGAAAAGGTAAATGAAGATAAGAAAAAGGAAGAACTAAAAAGAGCAGAAATGGAAGCAGAAGAAGATGACGGACATGGATGGCCTGAAGAAAGAAAGGCTCCAGGAGAAATATAATAGTAATAAAAATCACTTATTCGAATATATTTGAATAGGTGATTTTTGTGGTTAAAAAGATAGGAATAATAATATTATTAATAGTATTTATAAGCAGTAGCGTTTATTCTGATGAAATAGATACAGAAGAAATAATATGGAAAGATAATTTTATACAAGCAAGTAATAGTAAAGAAGAACCAAAAATAAATTCTAGATCAGCAGTAGTTTATGATAGGAAATCAAAAAAAGTAATATGGGGAAAAAAGGAAAATGAAAGAAGACCAATGGCATCAACTACAAAGATTATGACAGCTATAGTTGTTTTAGAAAATGCAAATTTGGATGATACTGTTATAGTATCTAAAAAGGCAGCTGGTACGGGAGGTTCTAGGCTCGGACTTAAGACAGGAGATAAAATAACGATTAATAATTTATTATATGGATTATTATTGGTTTCAGGAAATGATGCTGCAGTTGCATTAGCAGAACATGTAAGTGGAAGTGTGGAATCTTTTGCAGAAAGAATGAATCAAAAAGCAGAAGAAATGAGGCTAGAAGATACACATTTTATTGTACCTCATGGACTTGATATGGAGAATCACTATACAACTGCATTAGAATTAGCAGAAATGGCAGACTATGCAATGAATAATAAAAAATTTACAGAAATAGTTGCAACTAAAGTTAAAACAATAAACATTAGCGGTAGAAGTAAGTCATTAATAAATACAAATGAATTATTAGGAAATTTAGAAGGTGTAAATGGTGTTAAGACTGGTTTTACAAATGGCGCTAATAGATGTTTAGTAACGTCAGTCAGCAGAAATGGAATGAATGTTATTGCGGTTGTACTAGGTGCAGATACAAAAAAAGACAGAACAAGAGATAGTGTAGAGATAATTGAATATGCATATAAAAACTATACAATATATGATTTAGAAGAATTGATAAAAGAGAATTATGAAGATTGGAAGAATATTAATGAAAAAAGAATTGATGTGATACGAGGAAAAAACAAAAATATAACAACTAAATTAGACAAATTAGATAATTATAATATTCCTATAAAGAAACAAGACATAGATAATTTAAAAGTAGAAATATTTGCTTTAAAGGAGATAGAAGCACCAATATATGTAGATGACTATATTGGAAAAATTATTGTATATAATGGTGAAGAGAAATTATATGAGTTATGTATAAGAAGTGATGTTGATATAGCTAGACTTACATTTTTTGATTATTTTTACAATTTATTAAAAGATAATATAGTAAATATGGAAGAAGCGATGTAAAAGTAAAAAAATGTATTGACTAAGCCAAAAGAATTTGGTAAAATGTATATGCTGTAAAAAGCATATGCGAAAGTAGCTCAGTTGGTAGAGTGCAACCTTGCCAAGGTTGATGTCGCGAGTTCGAGCCTCGTCTTTCGCTCCAGATTATAAGTCATTCGTGATTATAATTTGCGAATGACTTATATAATTGAATTGGTAATATATTTTATTTATTATCATATAATATATTAATCTTATTTAATATGGCGACATAGCCAAGAGGCTAAGGCACGAGTCTGCAAAACTCTGATCCCCGGTTCGAATCCGGGTGTCGCCTCCAATTTGAATAAGTTTAGACGGTTATTATAGAATGTTACAAAATATCATAGATAACCAAATTTACTGAACATACTGTCTTTGAAAACAGTATGTTATTTTTATATTTAACATGGAATATCATATAATATTACAGGCGTTGCAATAAAATTGCAGTAATATTTTGGAGGAATAATTATGGAATACATAAAAAAGTTACCACTTGAACCATCTTTTATACAAAATGGACTAAATGGATATAGTTATGAAATAGCAAATAAAAATATTAGTATAGATATTGAAGATGTTTACAAAGGACATGAAAAATATTGTAAGAGTCTAGTTAGTACATTTATCTATTATGTATTAGAGGGAACAGGAGTATTTAAAATAGAAAATAATAAATATAATGTAGAGCAAGGAGATGTAATAGAAATCCCACCAAATACAGAGTTTGTTTTTGCAGGCAAAATGAGGTTACTTCTAATAATGAATCCAGCTTTTAATAAAGATAACGAAGTAGATGGAGCATATAATGATTTATATGTGGATTAATAGTACTATATAAATTTATAGAAATCTTGGACATAAAAAATAATATTTGACATATAATAATTAATGTAGTATACTATATTTAGCTTATAAGCAAGTTAATTTGATGTATAACATTTGTGAAAATGTAACACTTGAAAAAGACTAACAGGGCAAAAAGGTTAGTCTTTTTCCATTATAAAAGACTAGGAGGGCAAATCCTAGTCTTTTTCTGTCTAATCATCTAATTCTTTTAAAATCAAAAGAATAATGATTAATGCAATCAATTTGATGTATTTTTTCATTTGTGCAAATAACACCTCCTTTCTAGCTTATTGCCGAAAGGCTATTTTAATATACAATATTTTATTAAATTCTTCAATAAGATTTAAATATTTTTCCAAATTCATTTTAAAATAATAATTTATACATCTTATATCGCATTGCAGTAAAATTGCAATAAATTTAAACTATACAAGTCTGAAACTATGCGAAAATAGAGGCTTTGAGGCTGGTTATTATCTGACTGTCGCCTCCATAAAAGAGTAGGAACACTGCTCTTTATTTTTTTGGTCAAAGGAATTGTAAAAAAATTAAGCGAATGATATTATATAAAATAAGAGGTGATGTTTATGAAAAATAATAAAAGTGTATATATAGCTATAGCACTTATAATAATAGGAATTATTTTATATGCAGTTTTTTTTAGAAATGATACTTCGCAATCAAACAATGTTCTAGTATTAAAAGCAAATAATACGAATACAACCACTAGAATTAATGATAGAAATGCAAACTTAACGGAAGAAGAGTATAATGCTTTAAAAGAAAAAAGAACTACAAACAAAGTTAATTTAAAAATAAAAGAAAATACATTAACAAATACAGGAGCAACAATTATAATAACAGATACAAATGAATTACCATATTCTTATGGCGAAGCATATAAAATACAAAAATTAGAAAATAACGAATGGAAAGACATCAAGACTAAAAATGGATATGCTTTTAATGATTTAGCATATAATACAGATGAAAATGGAAAACTAGAAATGAAATTAAATTGGAATGATATGTATGGTTCTTTAAAATCTGGAGAATATAAATTGATTAAAGAAATTGGTGATTATGATAATCCAGAAATAATAAGTGTAGAATTTGAAATAAAATAATTTAGAAAAAAGCACAGAACATTAAGATTTGTTCAGTGCTTTTCTCTTTGACTTAAACGCATCCACCACCAATATGTAACATTTAATCACCTTCTTTATTAATATAATAGATGAAAATTTAAAGCTAATTACTATAAGAATCAAATTCAGAAATTTCAGGATATTCATCATCCAAAGTATCTGGATTTAATCTTAAATAAAGCATTGCATCGTGTTTAGCGTTTTCTATAGTTTCTGCATTATAAGCACTTATACCATGAAAATTAGTATTATATTTTGTATTGTTTGTTACTTTTAATTTAACATCAAATGTGTGCTCACTATCATTAACATCTGGGAAATTTTCTGAAGTTACTAAATCAGAAATTTCAAAAGTAACAATTGCTTCGTTATTACCTAATTGATGGACATCTTTAATTTCAGTTACGCTTGTTCTCATAATATTTACATCATCAGATAATGATAAACTAACTAAAAGCTCTTTTTTTAATTCTTCACCAGTAATGTCTTTAAAAATAAGATAAGTATATTCTGAATTATTATCAGGATAATCAGAAATATAATAACCTTCTTTAATATCACTAAATGAGCAAGTTTCTCCAGTTCTTCCATCAATATAGTTAGTGTCATCATCATTATTTATATAATAATTTTGATTGTCATTATCGTAAATATATATAGTATCATTTTCTATTGATGAAATTCTACCTTCAGAAAATGATGAGGCTTTTGCATATCGAATTGTAGTATTTGATATAGCATTTGTTTCAATTGATTCTACGTTTGTATTATCATCTGGAAACTGCCTTTTATATTCTTCACTTGTTTCTGCTAATGCCCATGCAAAAAATCCAATCCAAAAAATTATTATTATAGTTAAAATTCCAATACCAATATTTTTTGTAATTTTTTTATTATACTTTTTTCCAAGTAAAAGTAACATTAGACCTATAATAGCTAATATTACTGTAATTCTTATTAATATCATAAAATCACTTCCTATTTTTTAAACAAATTTGTACATATAAAAGGATATCTTAATTAAAGACCACTTGTTTTTTAGATTTTAAATTCTTGCATTTGTTGCATTTAGATATTTGTTTAAATAGATTATCTAATTCTTCTTTTTTTCCATAATACCTCCATTTTAGATATTATAACACATTAAAATTATTAAAAGTATATACTTTTTACTATAAAGAATATATAATAATCCAAAGGAGGAGTTTATGGAAAGAGTAATAATAGATATTGGTTCAGGAAATATAAAATCATATACGGTAGATGAAAATAAAAAAGTTACACCATTATACCAAAAAAATATAATGTTTAAAGCACACTTTTCTAAGGAAAAAGGAATAGATGAAAATGATAAAGAAGAATTGATAAAAGGAATAAAAGATATTAAAAAATTAAGTGCTGGAAAACCAATTTCAGCATATGCAACATCTGTTTTTAGAATGCTAAGTGAAAAACAGTTAAGTTCATTAAGAATAGATTTAATAAGAGAAACAGGATTAGGAATAAATGTAATTAGTCCAGAGCAAGAAGAAATATATATGGCAAAATCTGTTGGAAATATAGAAGAATTGGATACACCGTATTTAGTATGTTGTGTTGGTGGGAGTTCAACAGAAATGATAGTAATGCAAAAAGGAAAAATATTAGAACAAATTACAGAAGAATTTGCAACAGGTGATATGTTAAGAAAGTTCCCAGGAATAGCTGAAGATAAGTGTCCTGTACCAGAAGAGGAATTAAGAGAATATATTGAACAGAATTTTAAAAAATTACCAACAATAAAATGTGAAAATGCAGTATTTACAGGATTTCATTTAACATATAATACAGTTGCAAAAAATACTATGCATGAAAATAATTTATTTAGAAGGACAGATATTCCATATTATTTAACAACTGAAGAATTTAAAACTAATAATAGCAATGCAATAAAAAATAGAAGTTTAGAAGAATTAAAGAAAGGATATCCGGAAAATCCAAATTTTATGAATGGTACAAGAGGTGCTAATACAATAGTAGGATATATATTAGAAAAAGTTGGAGCTAAAAGAATTTTTCCAACAGACTTAAATATGATAAATGGAATTGTTGCAGAATTAGATGAAAGGGAAGAAAGAAATTAAAAAAGTGAATATTGAAATAATTGAAATAAGCACTGGCAGTTTAAGAGAAACGCATAATAATGTATATTATTAAAACTAAAAGACGCTTCTTTACGAGGCGTCTTTTAATCCAGATGTGTATACTACAAATTCATTGAGAGCAGGGACATGCCCATAAATCCCAATGCCATTTAAGTATGGAGAAATTAAAGTAATGAATTCCTCCGTTTGTGCATCTGAAAGTATGGAGTTGCAAGTCCATATTACAGAAGATCTGATGTTTTTATCAAATCTTACAAACTGCATACCGAATTTTTTGCCATACCGTGTTAAAACTTCTTCAACAGTTATAATTTCTGCCATATGCTTTTCCTCCTAAAACTAAACAACAATAGTTTCGGTACAATTATACCACATTATGTAAATTTAATCAATTTGTTTCCAATAATATTTATCATTATCATTTTTATAACAATCTAATGGAAGATAATTAGTAGATTTATCTATCAAAAATGTTTTTATAAATAATTTATCACTTTTTACAATTTCCTTTGAGTTTACGATTTCTTCTTTTGTAAAAAATTTATATTCAAATTCTGGATTAGAAATTATATCATTCGGATTCATTTCTAAAAGACATACATAAAGTAAACTTGTTTTTTCTTTATCATGCATTATTTCTGTAGAAAAACCAAGAAGTTCTTTAAATTTCATTTTAATTCCAATTTCTTCAAACATTTCACGTTCAACTGCTTCATTAATATGTTCGCATTCTTCTACTTTACCACCGGGGATGGCCCATAATCCTGGAAAGTCACCACGTTCACGTTTTACCAATAATATTTTATCTTCTTTTTGGACAATTCCAATCGCTACATTAACCATTTTAATACCTCCATATTTAGTATTTTAAAGCATTATATCATATAATATTTCTACATACAAAAAGTGTTTTAAACCTTGTTATTAGAGCGAATTTAGAGTATAATAGACAAAGACTAAAATAAGAAGAGAGGATGTCTATGAAAAAAATAGTAAATGAGTATAGAAATTATACATGTGGAGAATTAAGAATAGAAAATGTAAATGAAGAAGTTAGACTTTCAGGTTGGGTACAAAAAGTAAGAAACTTAGGTGGAATGGTTTTTATAGACCTAAGAGATGAATTTGGAATTACTCAAATAATTGTAAATAATGATAATCAAGAATTAGAAAATATGGCAAAAGAATTAAATACAGAAAGTTGTATACATATAGAAGGAAAAGTTGTGGAAAGAGCAAGTAAAAATCCTAATATGTCAACAGGTGCTATAGAAGTAATTGCAAATAAAATAGAAGTATTAGGAAAATGTAAAAATGTATTACCATTTGAGATAAATACTGATCAAGAAGTAAGAGAAGATTTAAGATTAGAGTATAGATTTTTAGATTTAAGAAATGAAAAATTACATAATAGTATTTTACTTCGTTCTAAAATATTAAAAGCTATAAGGGATAAGATGGATGAATTAGATTTTACAGAAATTCAAACACCAATCTTAGCAAACTCATCACCAGAAGGTGCAAGAGATTATTTAGTACCAAGTAGATTAAATCCAGGGGAATTTTATGCACTTCCTCAAGCACCACAACAATTTAAACAATTATTAATGGTATCAGGATTTAATAAATATTATCAAATAGCACCATGCTTTAGAGATGAAGATCCTAGAGCAGATAGAGCACCAGGAGAATTTTATCAATTAGACTTTGAAATGAGTTTTGCAACACAAGAAGATGTATTTAATGTAATAGAAGAAGTAATACCAAGTATATTTAAGAAATTTACAACTTGGAAAGTTGATGAAGGACCATTTATACGTATTCCATATAAAGAAGCAATGGAAAAATACGGTATAGATAAACCAGACTTAAGAAACCCACTTATAATCCAAGATGTTACAGAATTATTTAAAGATTCAGAGTTTAATGCCTTTAAAGATAAAACTGTTAAAGTAATTGTACTTCCAGAAGGAAGCAAACAAGGTAGAAAATTCTTTGATAAGATGGGAGAATTTGCAACATCAGCAGATGTAGGAGCAAAAGGCTTAGCTTGGACAAAAATAGAAGAAAGTGGAGAAGTAGCAGGTGGAATTGCTAAATTTATAACAGAAGATATAAAAAATGCATTATTTGAAAAATATGATGTAAAAAACGGAGATGCAATGTTCTTTATTGCAGATGAATTTACAAAAGCACAAAAAATTGCAGGTCTAGTTAGAATAGAACTTGGAAAAAGATTAGATTTATTAGAAAAAGATGTATATCGTTTCTGTTTTATTGTAGATTTTCCAATGTATGAATTATCAGATGAAGGAACAATAGATTTTAGCCATAATCCATTTTCTATGCCACAAGGTGGATTAGAAGCATTAAATACAAAAGATCCACTAGATGTATATGCATATCAATATGATTTAGTATGTAATGGATATGAAATGGCTTCAGGGGCAGTTAGAAACCACAATCCAGAAATAATGGTAAAGGCTTTCGAAATTGCAGGATATACTGAAGAAGATGTAAAAAATAGATTTGGAGCTTTATATAATGCATTCCAATATGGTACTCCACCACATGCAGGTGCTGCACCAGGAATTGATAGAATGGTAATGTTAATTGCGGATTCACAAAACATTAGAGAAGTAATAGCATTCCCTAAAAATAAAAAAGCAAGAGATTTATTGATGAGAGCACCATCTAAAGTTACAGAAGAGCAATTAAAAGATGTTCATATTAAATTGGATTTAGAAAAATAAGTCTAATAAAATAAGTGCTATATAAGTGAAAATCCTTGAAAGTATTGAAATATAAGCCAAAACGTGATATAGTTATATAAGTTTGAAACTTGTAGAAACATTCATTAAGTCAGGGAGGATAAAGAAATGAGAGAAAGCTTTGAAGAAATTTATGGGCGGTATGACGATTTATGTAGGAAAAATATAAGAAGTGACCAGGATTTGCTTAATTTTGAAAAAATAAATTTAATAAAAGAGAGCCTTTTGTAAAAGACATGGAGTTCTTCGGTAAAGATGTTATTATACCAGCAGGTGAAATTGATGTTGGTAAAACATATTGGTCTCAGATCTTTTTAAGGGAGCATCCGCAGTTCGAATATTTTTCGTATGGCAGAACATATGATTTGATTGATATGCAACGGACGGAAAAGCATGATAAAAACATAACAGGGCCGTTTACACATCAATCAGAACGAAAATGTACTCAGATGATGGAAGAATTTGTTCAGACAGCAAATGGACAAATAATAATTGATGGGTATCTAATGAATCTACCATTCAGAGCTGCTTTATTTAAATACTTAAAGCAATATGATTTTAAGATTCACGTTGTATATTTCTCTATGGAATATCTGGTAAGACATTTTTATGAAAATGCCTGTAAAGCTGTTGTTAAAAGTGTTCTTTACGAACGCTATATAAAAAGCTTTAAAAAAAGATATATAAAAGAGGGGAGAATTGATGAACTCTTTGATATTGAAGACCATATAATAGAGCTCGTTAGCAAGAGAAGAAGAATGAGTTCGGAAGAAATATACACGAAATATTTAAATGATCCAGAGGTAAAGGAAAGACTCAGTGATGAAATTAATGCACTGATTCGTAGTATTTACAAATACCATGACTATGGTCAAGAATCAAGAATTATGTACTATGGGAGTGATATTTTTTATTGGATTCATGAATGAGAGGAAAGTTAAATAATTTTAAAAGGGTGATAGCTTGAAGCTGTCACCTTTTCCTGTTATTTATATTATAGTAATTAGATTTAATTGGCAATTAAAAGCGAACTAAAAGTAAATAAAATACTAAAAAATACAAATAATAGCAAATATAGATATTAAGATAGATTCATAAAAAATAAAAAATCTCATATAGTTATAGTAAAACTATATGAGATTTTTTGAGGTGTATTATGATATTTTTTAATAAAAAAAGAATAGTAGCAATTAGCTTATTATTATTGGCAGTAACATTAATTTGTTTAATAAATCCGTTTGTAGAGCCAGAATCAAAAGAAACAGTAGCACTACCAGTAAGTAATAAAGTTGTAGTAGTGGATGCAGGACATGGAAATCCAGATGGGGGAGCAGAAAGTAAAGATGGAGTAAGTGAAGCTAATATAAATTTAAAAATAGCATTAAAATTACAAAGTTTATTAGAGCAAAGTGGAACAACAGTAATACTTACAAGGTCTGATGAAAATGGAATATATGATTTAGATAAAACAACATTGAAGGAGAAAAAAATATCTGATATACGAAATAGAGTAAAAATCGGAAATTCATCACAAGCAGATATTTTTGTTTCTATACATTTAAATAAAATACCACAAGAGCAGTATTCTGGATGGCAGACTTTTTATAAAAAAGACAACGAAGATGGTAAAAGACTAGCCACAGCAATACAAAATAATATTGGAACAGCAACTAAAAAAGAAAATAACCGTGTACCAATGAAAATTGATAATGTATATATTGTAAAAAATGTAGAAATACCTCTTACAATAGTAGAATGCGGATTTTTATCAAATGCAGAAGAGGAAAAAGAACTACAAGATAATGAATATCAAGACAAAATCGCGTGGGGAATATATAATGGGATAATTGAATACTTTTATGAAAGCTAAAAGATAAATTAGACAAAGAGGACATTCTTTCTTTTGAAAGAGTGTCCTTTTTGTTTAGTTACTCGTACAAATATAAGCAAAACTTATAGCAAAGATAAAATATATTAATTTTACAAATAATGGCAAAGGCCTTATAATAAATTATGTAAACACAAGAGGAGGTGAACTATAATGAATACATATAAAAAGATATTGGAAATGGAATCAGTTGTGTTATTAAAATTACAACAGGACAAAAAAGCTTTAGAAAAAATAAGAAAGAAATTATATTGGGACAAGTCTTTTATTGTAGGAAAGCTTATACAATATTTAGAAAAAGATTTAGGTGTTAAATATTATCACTATGAAATTATTGATGAAGATTATAATTTTATAGATTTGTTAGTAAAAGAAGATAGTGATATTTTTAAAAAAGAAATAAATGGTAAAGATTTTCTAAATTACAATATCGAAAATCTTATAAATAAAAAATATACGAATAATACTGATGAAATAATTATTATAGGTATAAATTCAGAAAATAATTATTTAAACTTACAATATCTATGTGATTCATTAAGTTACAAATTTTTATCATATTCAGACAATTTAAAAGAAAAATTAAATACATTTACAGAATATGTATTAAGTAAAAATATGTAAGGAGGAATAAAAAATGAAAGGTTATCAAGGGATATTCTTTGATGAGCCTACAAAAGAAAAATTAATAGATTTACAAGAGAATCCATTAGAAGAAGTAGTAAAAGATATGCATATTACTTTTTTATTCGGAAAGACAGAAAAGTATCCAACCCAATTAATGGAAAAAGAAACACCTTTAGAAATTATAGGTTATGCATCAGATGGAAAAAATAGTGGTTTTGAAGTAAAACTTCCAGAATATTTAGAAAAATATTATAAAAATTCTACACCACCACATATAACAGTTTCTATAGGAGAAGTTGATGGAGTAAAAGGAAAGCCAGTAGATACTGGAAAATTAGATTTTAAGCCATTAGAAGATCCTATCACTATATCAGGTAAATTAGGATATTTTATATATGGAAAAGGGAAAGTACTTGATAATAGTGCATTTGAAGAAAGAAAGGAAGAGAAAAAAGTGAATATAATTGATACTCAAGAATTAGCAAATAAATTAGAAATGAAACCTATACAAAGAACATTAGGAAATGGAAGAGTTGTAGAACAAATAGTATGGGATAAAGAAAATTTACAAAAAGCACTAAAAGAAGTAAAAGGATTATCTGCAAAAGGTGAAGAAGTAAAAATTACAGGACCTGCACCAGCATGGATGGTATCTGCACTAACACATACTGTACATCCAAGTCCAGTTAGTGTTTATGTACCTCAAATAGATAAATATGTACCAGTAGGAAGTTTAAAACATGGTGAAAGAAATCCAGAAGGTGAAGTAAGTTTTGAGGTTAAAGAAAAAGGAAATGCAGTTTTAGTAGAATATTCTATGGACTGCGATGTATATGATGAAAATAATCTCTCAAAAGTAGTTGTGCCAGAACTTTCAAAAGGAAAACATGTATATATATCAGGAAGAGGACCAAATTATTTAACTACATCAATTGCAGAATCATATGCACATACAAATGGTAGTGTATCTTTATTCCAACCTGGTACAGGATATACATGTGCTATAACTCATTCAAGAGAGAAGGAGTTAGGAGATGTTGTTAAAGATCCATTTGTAATGGAAGAGGTAAAGGAAAATCTAACAGAAGAGGTTAAAAAAGGACCTTCTTTAGATGATTAATGTTGAATTTCAATAAATGGAATATAATAAAAAATAAAACTAAAAAGATGACAGAACTTTTTGTATGTCATCTTTTTAGACAATAAAAATATTATAAAGATAAAAGTAAATATAAGTATAGCTTATATTTAACATAAAATATCTTACTTTGACAAATAACGGTAAGTTATGGTAACATAATTATGTATACGTAAAAGAGAATTACTTCTAATAACATACAAAATCAATTTTCAATTATATGAAAATAAGTAAATTACCGTAGTATTCAGGAAAAATTTTAGAAATTTCTTTGTAAAAAAGGAGGAATAAAAAATGGAAGAAAAATTAGGAATTTTAGATAACAAAGTAGTAGTTGCA
Source organism: uncultured Clostridia bacterium (assembly GCA_944390295.1). Taxonomy (GTDB): domain Bacteria; phylum Bacillota; class Clostridia; order TANB77; family CAG-508; genus Merdicola. The sequence goes on from CALXPV010000004.1 coordinate 43,005, forward strand.
AAAGTTGCTACTAATCAAATGTGGGATGACATTGCAGAAAAAATATATGATGGAGATGATTCAATGTTAGGAACACACCATTGGGAAGGATGTC
>CALXPV010000005.1 GCA_944390295.1 uncultured Clostridia bacterium
TCATCTTTATCTAATCCAAGTTCTACTATGTATCCTTCTGTTAATTGTAAATATCTTGGTCCTTTTAATGTACTTGAATAAATTGTTCCAACTTGTGATGTATGTCCTTTTCCTAAATCTTCAAGTCCAGCTCCTACTGGAAGTCCACCTTCTGAGAAAGCTGTTTGTGTTCTTCCATATACTATTTGTAAGAATAATTCTCTCATAGCTGTATTTATGGCATCACATACTAAGTCTGTATTTAATGCTTCTAATATTGTTTTTCCTGTTAAAATTTCTCCTGCCATAGCAGCTGAATGTGTCATTCCTGAACATCCAATTGTTTCGATTAAAGCTTCTTGAATTACACCATCTTTTACATTTAATGTTAATTTACAAGCTCCTTGTTGTGGTGCACACCATCCAATACCATGTGTTAATCCTGAGATATCTTTAATTTCTTTTGCTTTTACCCATTTTCCTTCTTCTGGAATTGGTGCTGGTCCATGGTTTACTCCTTTTGCTACTGTGCACATTTCTTCTAATTCTTTTGAATAAATCATTTTTATTTCTCCTTTCATATTTTTTTATCTAAAATTTGATTCTTTACTTTTGGTTTGCTTTCTACGACTATATATTTTTTATCATGTGGCCAGAATTCATTATCTTTTTCGAGTTCATAAAGTTCTTCTAATTTTTCTTCTCTTCTAGATTTTTCTGGTGCATCTTTTTCAAAATTTACCAAGTGTTTATTTGGTGTTATATATAAAGATTCCTCATATTCATCTACTGGTAAATCACTGTTTTTTTCTTTTTCTATATAATCTAATACCATTAATTTTTCTCTTTTATTAAAAGAGTTAAAGCCAACATCTAAATATTTGTATCTAAATACTAAATGTCTATCATAATTGCTATATGGGGAAGTTACTAAATTGTCAAACTTATATTCAACTTTAAACATAAAATCTTCTATTGATATGACAATATTACTCCATTTCCTACCATTTATAGTAATATATTCTTTACGTAATTTTTTTATCGTATTATATAAGTCATCTGCTAGTTTAAAATATGATGTTTCATCTAAATTAAATTTATTTGGAACTTCATATACATTAACAGGCTCTCTTTTTAATATTCCTTTCGGAACATAATAAAAGTACATTTCTCCTGTTTCTATTTTATTTTTTCCATCTAATACAGATGCATATAAAAAGATTTTATTCCATTTTTCTGGTATCATATCAAATAATTTATTCTGTATTTCTTTATACAGTTTATGCATATTTGCCGAAGTAGACACCGCTTCTTCCCCCTATTTTATTCTTTTACTATTAAACTTTCACCTGTCATTTCTTCTGGTTTTTCTAATCCCATTATTTCTAACATTGTAGGAGCTAAATCTGCAAGTTTTCCTTCTTTTAATTTAACATCTTTCATTCCTACTAATACTAATGGAACTAAATTTGTTGTATGTGCAGTATGTGGTTCCCCTGTTTTATAATCTATCATTTGTTCAGCATTTCCATGATCTGCAGTAATAATAACTACTCCATCTTGTGCTTCTACTGCATCTACTACTCTTTTCACACAATTATCTATTGTTTCTATAGCTTTTATAGCAGCTTCTAGATTTCCTGTGTGTCCTACCATATCTGGATTTGCATAATTTAAAATAATAGTATCATATTTTTTAGAGTTAATTGCATCTACAACTTTATCCGTAACCTCTATTGCACTCATTTCTGGTTTTAAATCATAAGTTTCTACCTTTGGTGAAGGCACTAGTATTCTATCTTCTCCTGGATATTGTTTTTCCTCTCCTCCATTAAAGAAGAATGTAACATGTGCATATTTCTCTGTTTCAGCAATTCTTAATTGATTTAATCCTTGTTTGCTTACATATTCACCAAATGTATTTGTTAATCTTTGTGGTTTAAATGCTACTTTTACGTTTGGCATTGTTTCATCATATTGTGTAAAACAAACATAATATAAATCTAATTTCTTTGTTTCAAATTCATTAAATTCTGGATCAACCAATGTTCTTGTTATTTCTCTTGCTCTATCTGGTCTAAAGTTAAAGAATATTACAGAATCTTTATCTTCTATTGTTGCAACTGGAGTTTCTCCATTACATATAACTGTTGGTTCGATAAACTCATCAAAAACTTCTTTTTGATATGAGCTTTCTACTGCAGCTACTGCACTAGTTGCTTTTATTCCTTCACCTTTTACCATTGCATCATATGCTTTTTGTACCCTGTTCCATCTTTTATCTCTATCCATTGCATAGAATCTACCTGAAATTGTAGCTATCTTTCCTACACCTTTTTCTTTCATTTTTTCTTCTAGCATAGTAATATAGCTCTCTCCAGAAGCTGGTGGTGTATCTCTTCCATCTGTAAAACAGTGTACATATACATCTTCAAAGTCTTTTCTTTTTGCAAGTTCTAGAATTGCAAATAAATGACGAATATGGCTATGAACTCCACCATCTGAAAGAAGACCTAATATATGCAATTTTGAATTATTTTTCTTACAATTTTCTATTGCTTCTACTAATTCTGGAATTGCAAAAAAGTCGCCATCTTCGATAGATTTTGTTATTTTTGTTAATTCTTGATAAACTATTCTACCAGCACCAATATTTGTGTGACCTACTTCTGAATTTCCCATTTGTCCTTCTGGAAGTCCTACACTTAACTCGCTTGCGTGAATATCAGTTGTTGGCCAGATTTTCATTAGTCTATCTATATTAGGTGTTTTTGCAAGTTCAACGGCATTTCCATTTTTATTACCGTTTTCTCCAAATCCATCTAATATCATTAGCATTGTTAGCTTATCTTTCATTTTTTGTTACCATCCTTACTTATCAAAATTTACTATCTTAGCGAATTCGTCAGCTTTTAAACTAGCTCCTCCTACTAATCCTCCATCAATATCAGATGTTGTAAATAATTCTTTTGCGCTTCCTGACTTAACGCTTCCGCCATATTGTATTATAACTCTATCTGCTACTTCTTGTCCATAATTTTTTGCTATCTCTTTTCTTATTTCTTTTATAGAGTTATTAGCATCTTCTGATGTTGCAGTTTTTCCTGTTCCTATTGCCCAAATTGGTTCATACGCTATTATTGTTCCTTCTACTTGTTCTTTAGAAAGACCTTCTAACGCTAATCTTGTTTGAGATGTTATTACTTCTGTTGTTTCTCCTGCTTCTTTTTGTTCTAATGTTTCCCCAACACATACTATTGGTTTTAATTCATATTTATGTGCTGCTTTTACTTTTTGGTTTACAGTTTCATCTGTTTCTGCAAAATATTGTCTTCTTTCTGAATGTCCTATAATAACATATTCTACACCAATTGATTTAAGCATTGGTCCAGAAACTTCTCCTGTATATGCACCTTTTTCTTCAAAATGCATATTTTGTGCTCCTATTTTTATATTTGTATTTTGTGCTGTTAATAAAGCATAAAATAAATCTGTATAAGGAACACATAAAACCACTTCGTTTTCTGTATCTTTTACTAATTTTGCTAATTCATCTATACATGATATTGCTTCATTTGGAAGCATATTCATTTTCCAGTTACCAGCAATTACTTTTTTACGCATAATTTTTCTCTCCTCTCTTTTATATAAGGTAAAACTTTTTGCATATATTTCTTAGTTGAAAATACATAATTTTCATCTTTATTTTCTATTATTTTTTCAATTTCTTCTATTGAAAAATATCTTAATTCTGATAGTTCTGATAATTCTATTTTATAATCTGTTAATATATATGGAACTATTGTGAAATAGTGCTCTGTAAATCTAGCATTTATTGTATTAGATTCTGGTGAAAAACTTTTTTCCTTATCAGATACAATTTTTTCAATATTTTTCTTTTCTATAGCTACACCTAATTCTTCGTGTATTTCTCTTATCATTGTATCAATAGGTTCTTCTCCTGCATCAACATGTCCTGCAGTTAAAGCCCATTTATTAGGATTTTGTTTTTTAGTGGCTGATCTTTTTTGAAGTAACATTTCTCCATTTTCATTCATAATCCATATTGCAGCCTCTCTATGCCATAAGCCTTTTTTATGAACAATTTCTTTATCTTCTTTAATTCCTGTTAGATTATTATTTTCATCTACTATGTCTAATAGTTCCATGGATACTCCTTATAAAAATTCTACTTTATTATTTATATTTTTTAATAATTCTAATATATCTTTCATAATTGCTTTTTCAGAAAAAATATAATTTTTATCCTCTTCTTTTATTGCACATTCTAATTCATTAAATGATATATATTTTATTTCACTTAATTCTTCTAATTGAATAGTATAATCATTTAATTTTTTATTTGTTTTATAAAAATAATATTTCATAAAACTATTATTTATTATATTATTTTTTTGAATAGATTGTTTAAATATACCTAAACTCATTAATTTTTTATTTAGTATATCTATTCCAAGTTCTTCTTTTATTTCTCTTATTGCTGTAGTTTCATAATCTTCTCCTAATTCTACATGTCCTGTAGTGAAGCTCCACATATTTGGAGCTCCTTTTTTATTTGAAGATCTTTTTTGAACTAAATATTCTCCATTTTCATTTTGGATTATAACAGCTATTTCTCTATGCAATAATCCTTTTTCGTGAATTATATTTTTATCTTCTTTTATTCCTATTAAATTATTGTTTTCATCTACTACATCTAATAATTCCATATATACTCCTATATTTAGAAGATGTTGTCTTCGTAGCTATAGCCTACTTATTCATGGAAGCTGACTTCGTCAGCTATAGCCCACTTCATCAAATCAAAGATTTGAGAAGTGGCTTAATTTTGGAAGTGCCTTAGCTTAACTTTATTTATCCATTAAGCATTCAATTCCTGGTAATTTCTTTCCTTCTATAAATTCTAGTGAAGCTCCTCCACCTGTAGAAATATGTGTCATTTTATCAGAAAGTCCTGCTTTCTTTATAGCTGCTGCTGAATCTCCTCCACCAATTACTGTAACAGCATCAATTTCTGCTAAAGTATTAGCTATTGCATTTGTTCCTACAGCAAATTGATCAAATTCGAATAATCCTACTGGTCCATTCCATAATACTGTTGCTGCATTCTTTAATTCTTCTGTGTACATTTTTATTGTTTCTGTACCGATATCAAATCCTTCCCATCCATCTGGAATTTCTTTATAGCTAACTACTTTGCTTTCTGTATCTTCTTTAAATTCTTTTCCTACTTTTGTATCTACTGGAAGCATAAATTTAACACCTTTTTCTTCAGCTTTCTTTAATAAGTTTTGTGCTAAATCTAATTTATCTTCTTCACAAATAGAATTTCCTACTGTATATCCCATTGATCTGAAGAATGTGTAAGCCATAGCTCCACCAATCATTAATGTATCTACTTTTTCTAATAAACTGTCAATTACACCTATTTTATCAGAAACTTTCTTTCCTCCTAAAATAGCTACAAAAGGTCTTTTTGGATTGTTTATTGCATCTCCTAAGAATTTTAATTCTTTTTCAATTAAGAATCCGCTTACTGCTGGTAAATAATCAGCAATTCCTGCTGTTGAAGAGTGTGCTCTATGAGCTGTACCAAATGCATCATTTACAAATACTTCTGCCATATCAGCAAACTTTTTAGCAAGTTCTGGATCATTTTTTTCTTCTCCTGGCTCAAATCTAACATTTTCTAGTAACATTACTTCTCCTGGTTGTAATTCTTTTGCTAATCTTTGAGCGTCTTCTCCTACTACATCTTTTGCAAGTTTAACTTCTTTTCCTAGTAATCTTGATAATTCTTTTGCAACTGGTGCTAAAGACATTTCTGGAACAACTTGTCCCTTTGGTCTTCCTAAGTGAGAACATAAAATAACTGCACAATTTTGTTCTAATAAATATTCTATTGTTGGTAATGCTGCAACAATTCTTGTGTTATCTCTTATTGTTCCATCCTCTAATAGTGGTACATTAAAATCACATCTTTCGATTACTTTTTTTCCTTTTAAGTCGATATCTCTAACTGTTTTTTTACTCATAAAAATTCACTCCTTTTATTTAATTACTTTTGCATATCGCCTTTGGCTTAGCTTTCTTATTTTAATTGTAAAGGTTGCATATGTGCTTTTTAAAATAAAAAGACATATATGAAACCTTTACAATTATTTAGACTTTTAGAGGTTACTTAAAAAAGCAACCTCTAAATTTTTATATTAATTACATATTGTCTTTTGTTGCCATGTAGCAAGCTAAATCAACTAATTTATGAGAATATCCCCATTCATTATCATACCAAGATACTAATTTTACGAATGTATCTGTTAATTGGATTCCAGCTGCTGCATCAAATATAGATGTATGTGGATCTCCTAAGAAATCAGAAGATACAACTGGTTCATCTGTATATGCAAGAATTCCTTTTAATTCGTTTTCTGAAGCTTTTTTAACTGCTGCACATATTTCTTCATATGATGCTGGTTTTTCTAAGTTACATGTTAAATCAACAACAGAAACATCTAATGTTGGAACTCTGAAAGACATACCTGTTAATTTTCCATTTAATGCTGGTATAACTTTTCCAACTGCTTTTGCAGCTCCTGTAGATGATGGAATAATATTTCCAGCTGCTGAACGTCCACCTCTCCAATCTTTTTTAGAAGCTCCGTCAACTGTTTTTTGTGTTGCTGTTGTAGCATGAACTGTTGACATTAAACCATCTTTAATTCCAAAGTTATCATTTATAACTTTAGCAAGTGGTGCTAAACAGTTTGTTGTACAAGATGCATTTGAAACAATGTTCATACTTGGATCATATGTTTCGTTGTTAACACCCATAACAAACATTGGAGCATCTTTTGAAGGTGCACTTATAACAACTTTTTTAGCTCCAGCATCTAAGTGAGCTTGTGCCTTTTCCATTGTTGTAAATACTCCTGAACATTCAAATACGTATTCTACTCCTAATTCTCCCCATGGTATGTTGTGAGGATCCATTTCATTATATATTTTTATTTCTTTTCCATTTACTACTAAAACATTATCTTTTGATTCAATTGTTCCATTAAATCTTCCATGCATTGTGTCATATTTTACCATATATGCCATATAATCTGCTGTTATAAAAGGATCGTTTATAGCAACGATATCTACTTCATCACCTTTCTCTAAAGCTGCTTGGAATGCTAATTTTCCAATTCTTCCAAATCCGTTAAAACCTACTTTAATTGACATTATAATTCCTCCATTTCTTTTTTGCCTTTTGGGCATACAAAAATTTGACCTATTTTTGATCATAGCCATTCTATAACAAAAAAGAATACTTTTCAAGTATTCTTTCTTAATTCTTTACAATTTATGCATATTTTTCTATTTCTAAAATAATTTTTCCTTTTTGTGTATTCCCTAATATTCTTGATATTTTAAACCTTCCTTTTCCTCTTATAGTAATTAAATCTTCTTCTTTTACCTCTTTGGTTAATTTTATTTCATTTTTATGATTTATAAAAACTCTTTCATTTATTATAAACTCCTTAGCTTGATTTCTAGATTTCTTTATCAACTCAGAAACAATCAAATCTAGCCTTAATGAACCTACAATAATTTTATATGTTTCTGTTTTTGTTTCTGCAATTTCCAATTTTTCTATTGAATCGTTTTCAATAATCGCTTTTTTTAGTCTTGTAAGTTCTTGTAAATTTAATTTTAAGAATCTTGCTATTTCAGGAAGAATAATTATATCAGCACCTGTTTCTCTTACTTGTATATCTCCAACTTTTTCTCTTTTTACACCTAATTTCATTATCATTCCTAAGTAGTTTTTATGATTGTACATTCCTTTTAATTCATTTGGTAATTTGATTTTTATTATTTCCAATATATTATTAGAAAGTTTTTCTTTGTTATCACCTATAAATTCTAATTTTTCTGGATAAAATATAATAACTTTTCTTTCTGAGTTTTCATATCCACCATAAAAAATATAATTTTTGAATTTTATTTTTTGTAATAATTCTTTTGTTAAAACTTGCTCATATTCATTCAAAAAATCTGTATTCGTTATTTTATTTTTCTTTTTTGATTCTTCCACTTTGTCCAATATTTTGGACAATAATATTTGTTCATCTTTATTTTTGCCATCTAATAAAATACTTTTATTCATCTTATGCTCCAATTCTTAATCATTCTTACTATATTATCTGTATCTAATCCATATCTTTTTTCTATTTCGTAAACTGCCCCTTGTTTTACAAATTGATCTGGATATCCCATTACTTCTATTTGGTTTTTCATTTTATTTTTATTTAACATCTCGATTACCGTCGTTCCAAGTCCACCCTCTAAAATATTATCTTCTAATGTTATTATTTTAGCATCTCCTATCCATTTTTTGATATTTTCCTCATCAAAAGGTTTTAAAAATCTTGCATTAATAACTCCTACATCAAAATTTTCTTTTTGCAACATGTTTGCAACTTCATATGCTCTTTCAACCATTTTTCCTATTGCTATAACATAAAATTCTTTTCCTGTTTTTATAAGTTCTGCTCTTCCAAATTCTATTTTTGGATTTGCTTTAAATTTTGTTTTACCTTCTCCACCTCTTGGGTATCTAATATATATCGGTCCATTGTATTTTATTGCAAATTCTAGCATATCTTCTAATTCCTTAAAATCTTTTGGAGCCATTATTGCTAAATTTGGAATAATATTAAAAAATGACAAATCTAATATTCCTTGATGTGTTTCACCATCTGCTCCTACTATTCCCGCTCTATCTGCACATAAAACTACATGTAAATTTTGCATACAAATATCATGTATTACTTGGTCATATGCTCTTTGAAAAAAAGATGAATATATTGGCACTACTGGTATTAATCCATCAGTCGCCATTCCTCCTGCCATACATACTGCATGACCTTCTGCTATTCCTACATCAAAAAATCTATCTGGATATTCTTTTGCAAATTTAGTAAGACCTGTTCCATCTTTCATAGATGCTGTTATTGCTACAATATTTTTATTGTTTTTAGCAAGGTCTACTAATTTATCTCCAAATATTTTCGAATAATCCGTCTTTTTTTCTGCTTTTGTTTTACCTGTTTTTAAATCCATTGGTCCTGTTGCATGATATTTATCTGGATTTTCTTCTGCTATTTTATATCCTTTTCCTTTTTTAGTAACCACATGTATAAGTTTAGGACCATCTATCTTTTTAGCTATATTTAATATATTCTCTAGTTTTTCTATATTATGCCCATCAACTGGTCCTAAATATGTATATCCCATATCTTCAAAAAGCATATTTGAAATAAATAGCTTTTTTATACTATATTTTGCATCTTGAACAACTTTTACTAATTTCTCACCTATGAAAGGAATTTTTAAAGTTATTCTTTTAATTAAATTATTTGATTTTTTATAAAATTTTCTACTTCTTACTTTTGCTAAGAAATTTGAAATTCCTCCTACATTCTTAGAAATACTCATTTCATTATCATTTAATATTATTATTATATTTGTTTTAGCACTTCCCGCATCATTTAGAGCTTCTAGGGCCATCCCCCCTGTCAAAGCACCATCACCTATTATGGCTATTACTTCATTTTTTTCTTTTTTTATATCTCTTGCCCTTGCCATTCCAATAGCAGCAGATATAGATGTACTACTATGTCCCACATTAAAAGTATCATATTCTGACTCACTTCTTTTTGGAAAACCAGAAATACCATCCAATGTTCTTAATGTTGGCATTTTATCTTTTCTTCCAGTTAAAATCTTATGTACATATGTCTGATGACCAACATCCCAAACAATCTTATCTTCCGGAGTATTGTATACACTATGTATAGCTATAGTAAGCTCTACTGCTCCTAAATTTGAGGCAAGATGTCCACCATTATTTGAAACAATTTTTAAAATATATTCTCTAATTTCTTTTGCTAATTCTTCTTTTTCTTTTAAAGTTAATTTTTTTAAATCTTTTGGATAATTTACTTTATTAAGTATACTCATATTAACGTCCTTTCTTAAATTACTATTTAAAATAGTAATAATATACTGCTTGCAACTATTGGTACTGTTATATTATCTGTTCCTTTTATAGATACAGCTTCTAGTATAGTTACAATGATACTAGCTAATAATAATTTTAATATTGGTATGTTAAAATTATATGCATAATTGGTAATTATATATATTACAAAAGCTATTATAAACATTGTAATTGATCCTGCTATACTTTTTGTTGTATTACCAACTTTGTATTTTTTACTTTTAATACGTTCTCCTAAAACACATGCTAGTCCATCTCCATACCCCATAATTAAAACTCCTGGTAATCCAAGTTGTGGATTTTTGCAAATACCAAAGGAAATTATTACAAGTATTAATAATGCTATTGCATAATAAATTGTTCCAAAACCATCATTTGTTTCTCTTTCCATTGTTCCTAGTAATTTTGTTTTATATGAAATTGTATTTATTATTATAAAACAAGCAGGTACTATAGATGCATATATTACATTATCAAAAAATGCCATTGCAATAAACCACCAATTACATAGTGCTATATGTATAAATTTTCTACTTGCCTCTTTTCCAAGCTTTTCAAAAACTTTTCCAAAAGCAATTACCAAAAATATAAATAAAAAAGATACTATAATTCCTAATATATTATTCACATCAATTCTCCTTATAATTAACTTTTCATATGATAGCATATATTTCTATAAATTTCCACATAATTAGACAATGATTTTCTTTACAAACTTTTTTCCTTCTTATATAATAAGTAAAGATTAGATATCAAATTTTATTAGAGCTATTTTCTCGCTCAAATGGAGGTTTTAATGATAAATTTTATTTCTCATTCAGAAGAAGAAACTAAATCTTTAGCAAAAAAAATAGCCCAAAGCTTAATACCTGGAGATATAATCATTTTAACACGGTGAACTTGGCTCTGGTAAAACAAAATTTACTGAAGGTTTTTTAAGTTATTTTAATTTAGAAAATGAACTTTCTAGCCCAACATTTAATATTGTTAACGAATATGATACACCAAATTTTCCAATTTATCATTTTGATGTATATAGATTAGAAGATATTGATGAATTTTATGCTATTGGTGGCGAAGAATATTTTTCTTCTGGTATTTGTATTATTGAATGGGGTGAAAAAATTGAAGAAGCTTTACCTTCTTCATATTTAAAAATATCATTTTCTAGAAATTATGAAGATGACTCTATTAGAAATATAAGAATTGAAAACTTTGGTAATTTTCCATGTATAAATATTTAAGGAAGTGAAAAAATGAAAATATTAAGTATAGATACGTCTAGTAATATTTGTAGCGTTTCTATTCTAGAAAATAACAATATTATTTATAACAAAGAATTAAAAAATACTTTAACACATTCTGAAAAACTTATGCCTATGATTGAAGAAGCCTTTAAAGATATTGATTTTAATATCTCAGATATAGATTTATTTGTATGTTCAAAAGGCCCTGGATCTTTTACAGGAATACGAATTGGTGTTGCAACAATTCATGCTTTTTGTGACTATTATAATAAACCTGGTATTGGCATTTCTTCGTTAGAGGGCTTAGCTTACAACATTTTTCCAGAGAATTTAGTTTGTACAATGATTGATGCCAAAAATGACAATGTTTATTCAGCTTTATTTAAATGTAATAATGATCATTATGAATTATTAGGTTCTTATAAATCTGGTAACATTTCTGATATTCTAGAAGACTTGTCAAATTATAAAAATGAAAAAATTCATTTTATAGGCTCTGGCGCTATAGTTAATAAAGATAAGATTCAGAAATCTTTTGAAAATGCCGTTTTTTATAATAATGATAAAAATGATTCAAATTCTATTTCACTTGCAACATCTGCTTTATATAAGTATAACAATAATATAGATGATGTTTCTTTATCCCCTTTATATCTAAAGAAATCTAGTGCAGAAATAGAGTTAGAAAAAAAGAAAAAAAATTAAAAGGATAATTATTATGAATTTAGAAATATATAATATGACAATATTAGATTTAAATTCTATAAAAGAGACCTTATCCAGTGATTTTGACGATTTTTGGTCATATTCTATATTACAAAGTGAATTAGAAAATCTTAATTCTGAATATTTTGTTGCAAAAATAGATAATGAAATTGTAGGTTTTGCTGGAATTTGGAAATCTATAGATGATGTACATATTACAGATATTGTTGTAAAAAAATCACATAGAAAAATGCATATTGGCTCTACCCTATTACAAAAATTAATAGATACCGCCCAATATCAAAACTTTAAATCGATTACTTTAGAGGTAAATGAAAATAATTTACCTGCAATAAATTTATATTCTAAATTTTTGTTCAAAAAATTGGGTATAAGGAAAAAATATTATAACAATAAAGATAATGCAATTATTATGACAAAATTTTTTGAATAACTATACTTAAGAAAGAAGGAAAACAAATGAAAAAAAATGAATTAAGTTACAAAGATCTAAAAGTAAGATGTAATCCAAATATTTTTGAATTTGAAACAACTGAAGAACTTGAACCAATCACTTCCGGAATTGGTCAAGAACGTGGTATAAAAGCTTTAGAATTTGGTCTTAATGTTAATGTAAAAGGTTATAACTTATATTTGGAAGGTCCAAGTGGTGTTGGCAAAACCATGTATACAAAAAACTATTTGGATACAATTGCAAAAAAGAAAAAAGTTCCGAATGATTGGTGCTATATATATAATTTTGACAGACCAAATGAACCAATTGCTATTTCTCTTCCTGCTGGTCAAGGAAAAGAATTTAAGCATACAATGGATAATTTTATAAAAGATATTAAAAGAGATATTAAAAATACTTTTAATAATGATGATTTTGAAAAAGAAAAAACCTTAATAAGACAAGAATTTGAAGAAAAAAGAAATGTTTTAATGGATAATTTAAATAAAAAAGCTATGGAATATGGTTTTTTTGTAAAAAGCGCTCAAAATGGTATTTATATGATGCCAGTTATTGATGGAAAAACTATTGAAGAAGAAGAATTTGATAAATTAGATGATGAAGTAAAAAAAGAATTTGAAGATAAGTCAGGAATTGTACAACAACAAATAATAGAAGCTATTAGCGAAATTAAAGCGATTGAACGTGAAGCTGATAAAAAAATTGAAGACTGGCAATCTAACATTGCCCTACTTACTATAAATGTTCATATAAATAGTATAAAATCTAAATTTAAAAGAAATAAAAAAATCACTAAGTTTTTAAATGATATAAAAGCTGATATTTTAAAAAATATTTCTGCTTTTACTGCTGAAAATTCTAATAATGCACCACAAAGTGGTCCAAAGATGGATCCTCCTGCTCCATGGCTAAATTATAGAGTTAATTTATTTATAGATAATAGTAATTTAGAAGGTGCTCCTGTAATTATGGATTCTAACACCTCATACCCTAACCTATTTGGAAAACTTGAATATGAAAATTATTTTGGAGCATTAAAAACAGATCATACTATGTTAAAACCTGGTCTACTTCATATGGCTAATGGTGGATATATCATATTCCAAGCAGATGACATTATTCAAAATAGCTTATGTTATGAATCTTTGAAAAAAGCTTTAAAAGTAAAAGAACTAAATATTGAAAATGCTTCTGAACAACATTCATCTATGGTTATGATTTCTTTAAAACCAGAACCTATTCCATTAGATGTTAAAGTTATAATTATTGGAAATAGCAATATATATCATACCCTACTTGCTATAGATAATGATTTTAGAAAACTATTTAAAATAAAAGTAGAATTTGAAGATGATGCGCCAAGAAATTCTGAAAACATGAATAAACTAGCAAGATTTGCACATGGTTTTTGTGCAAAAGAAGGTCTTCCTCAACTTGATAGATCTGGTGTTGCAAGTTTAGTAGATTATGCAACTGTTCTTGCAAATGATAAAGAAAAAATTTCTACTAAGTTTAATGATTTAGCAGAAATCCTTGGAGAAGCTGCAACTTGGGCAAAACTTAGCCGTTCAAAAGTAATTACAGATAAATTTATAAAGAAAGCTTTAAAAGAAAGAATTGAACGTGTAAAAAAATATGATGCACAATATTTAGAAATGATAAAGGAAAACACTTTACTAATAGATACAACTGGATATAAGATTGGTCAAATTAATGGTCTTACAGTTTTAACCATTGGAGATTACTCATTTGGAAAACCAGCCAAAATAACAACTAATACCTATTCAGGAAAACAAGGAGTTGTAAATATAGAACGTGAAGTTGATTTATCTGGCTCATCTCATTCTAAAGGTGTTTTAATTTTAACAGGATATATAGGTCAAAAATTTGCACAAGACTTCCCTCTTTGTTTAACAGCAAGTATTTGTTTTGAACAACTTTATAATGGAGTTGATGGTGATAGTGCTTCTAGTACTGAATTATATGCTTTACTTTCTAGTCTAGCAGAAATTCCTATAAATCAGTCTATCGCAGTTACAGGTTCTGTTAATCAAAAAGGTGAAATCCAACCAATTGGCGGAGTAAATGAAAAAATTGAAGGATTTTTCCAAATTTGTAAAGACAGAGGTTTAGATGGCTCTCATGGAGTTATTATTCCTATACAAAACGTTAGAAATTTACATCTAGATGATGAAGTTGTAGAAGCTGTAAAAAATAAATTGTTCCACATCTACACAGTATCTACTATTGATGAGGGAATTGAAATTTTAACTGGAGTCCCTGCTGGAACTAAAGATAAAAATGGAAAATTCCCTTCTGGTACTATAAATTATTTAGTTTATGAAAAATTAAAAAAATATTCTGAATTAGAAAATAAGAAATAGAACAAGAAAAGTGGCTACACTACCCAACTAGTCACTTTATAATAAATAAAAAGAGATGTTTTTATATGGGTTATACTATCCCAACACCTACTAGCTCAGAAGTACTTACAAATGTAGGTGGTATTATTCAATCTTTAACACAAATAATTTGTGGTTTTTTAGCTTTTATTATCATTGTTGTTACTATTTGTAATTATATAAGACGTAAAATAAGCTAAAAAAAGAAAATTTATCAGCGGTACTAAAATATAATTTTGAAAACCAATAACTATTAAAGCACTTCATTTCGAAGTGCTTTTTTGTATTCTATTAATTACCATTTTTGTTCTTAAATAATTTATTTATAAATTTAATAATTTTTTGAATTATATTTTCTTTTGTCTTTAATATTGGTAAATTTTGAATTTCTTCTTTTGTCTTATTTTTTCTCTCATTTCGAGCTTTCTCTCTTTCTTTAAATATTTTGTCTGGATCGTATTTTTCTTTCATTTCTTGCATGTATTTTCTATCATTTTCTTCATAGATCTTTTCAAGCTCTTTCTTTTCTTCCTCATCTTCACATAGATATTCTAAATATAGAAGTGCAATTAAATTCCATGTTTCATCATTCAAATTTTGCTCTTCTATTGGTATATCCAAAGATAATTTTTTAGTAGTTTCCTTATCTTTTTCTTTTCTAAACATTTCTACTAATTCGTTTGGAATTTTCATTTTTTCTTTTTCTGGCAAAAGATCTATAAAACTATCTATCTCTGCATATGCAATTCTTGTATTTTTAGATATCTCCATGTCCATCTCTCATTCCTATATCATTCGTTTTTCCAGGTAAACCTCTCTTTAGAAATTCTATTTTCTTGGCTTGTAATCTTATTGCACTACTTCTTGCGTTTTCCCTTGTTTTAAAAACAGCTTTTTTTAAAAATTGGCTTTTAGTTTCTCCTCTTCCCACTAGTATCCCTGCATTATTTCTTGGTACAGCCTGATCTACTGTTTTATTCAAATTATCCAAATCTGAATTTAAACATTCATGTAATACTTCAATATCCGCTGTATTTGTTCCTTTTTGCTTTTCGCATAATAGTCTCTTCATATCAAAAATCATAATACCTTTTTGTTTTTCGTATTGTTGCTTAGCCGGCGCACCTTCAGGAATTAAATGAGATTCAAATGTTGTATCTATAAGTTTTTCGCTTAAACTACCAAAAACCTCATTATATTTGTCTAAACCTGGGATTAATTTTTTAACCTCACTATAATCTTGTAAAAAATCATCTATATCTATACTTCTAGCTTCTTCGCTAATCCTTACTGTACTTATTACTTCTTGTTCTTGTGACATTCCATGTGAATATAATCCTCGCTGTATATCACCTTCAATTGTTTTAAAAGTAACTGAGTTCAAAACATCTTCATATATAGCCTCCACTCCTCCAATTAATCCTTGGGTAGCTTTTCCACCTTCTATCTCTATATCCTGTGCTTTAGAATCAATCTTTATATGTGTTACTTTATGCATATTTGGTAATCCTATCTCACAAGATGTTATATCAGAACTATTAGTTACCGAATTTTTAGTTGCATATATATTAAATTCTGGAGACACACTAGAATAATCATTTAAAGAAATTCTATCTAGTATTCCCTTTTCTTTATCAATTAAAACTAAAAATTGTTTTCTGTCATTAAACTCCACATATGTATTTATCTCTTCTAATCCATCTATTTGTACTTTTTTAAAAGATGGTGTTTCTAAATCGCATTCATATTGTCTTTCTAGCTCAGAAATATTTTCAATATTCCTTGCAAAAGTCTGTGCATTTCCTAATATAGCTATTGCCCTTTTATTACCTAGATTTCCACTCATTACTTTTAGTGTATCAACAATCTCTTTTGTAGGAAATTCTGTCGTTGCTGACTGTATATCTGCTATCCTTCTTATTGTACTCAAAAAATCTTTACAATCATCTGTATATAAAAATGAAACAACTAATCTTCCAGTTACATTTTCATTTAAACTCCTATATGGCTCTTCCACATTTTGATTTATATATGTTTCTTCTATTGACAGATACTTTCCTGAAACTCTACTTAATATCCTAGAATCTACATCTTTTGTAACTTTATTTATAATCTCTTGTTGCTCTTCTTCTGACTTATTGAAAACGAAATGACTATTTCTTACCATTTTTTCAATTAATTGTTTTCTAATAAAATCAAATTGCTTATATATGTCTTTATATTCTTTTCTGTTTGTATCTAATACTTTTAAATATTTTAATATATCTGCTTGTTCATTAATAAATCCATTAAAATCTATTTTATCACTTTTTATATGTCTAAATCTCTCTATATCTACTTGCTTTTTCATGTAATAAAAGCTAAGCAAATCAACTATTCCATTTTTTAATGCTAAATCTGCTTTTTTAAATTGATTAGCTGTAGGTCTTTTTTCTTTATATACAGTATTATAATATTCTTCAAAACTATCATTAATCCTTTCTCCTGTTTCCATCATAATTTGAAATCTTTCATCATCTGCGCTTTTTGACAAATGGAAAAAGAATTTATCACCCTTTTTTTGAAAATAATCTTTTAAAATTATATTTCCAAACATAGAGTATGCCAAATAAACCATCTCTACGTTTTTCGGGTAAGAATATGTACTTTTTGAATACATCGTCTTGTTTAAAAATTCTGTTATTCCTTCTCCCCAAAATCTATTAAATCCTCCAAGTCCGTCTGCTAATGAGTGAAACGCTTCATGTGCATTTACATCTTTATAATCCTTTATGCCTCTTCTTAGTACAATATTTTCCTTATTATAAGGACCACTAGGACCTATATGATAACCTAACACATTAGGATTTTCTCTTAAATATTTATCTTCCTTTTCGGTTAATGTTTGAAATATGATATTTCTAATTCCTAAAGTCAATCTTTCTCTATCTACCCATTTTAAGAAATCTCTTTTTCCTAAGAACTGATAAATATCATAATAGTTCTCATATACAATTTTTTTAATATCTTCACTAATATGTTGATTTTGCTGTAAGTTTCTTTCAATATCCGAAAAATTCATATTTTACCTCTATCCTATACATTTTTTTCTAATTACTAAAAATGATATCCAATTCAATAATACTATTCCGAAAAATATTAATAACGTAATATATGGTCTTACAATCAGTATTAGTAAAGATAAAAGTAATAATAATTTTGTTATATCACATATTCTACAATAATCTTTTTCTAGATTTAGCTCTTTTTGAATTTTTGCTTCGTCAAATAAATATAGTAACTTTATACTTAATATCTTTTTAATTTTATCTATGAAAGGATATGGTTTAGCTTTATCTTCCTCTTCTAAGTTAAATACTCCTCTTTTTTTATTATAAGTTATTCTATACATATTATTTACTTTTAGTTTAGTAAAATCTATTGCTAAATCCATAGAATATATTTTTAGCGAATTTCCTTCCGAATCTATAAATAAACATTCAGAGGGAACTTCAGGTAAGCCATAACTTTTTTCTCCTCTTTTATTTACTAGTTTAGTCTTCCCTACAAAACATGCTACAAAAGTTTTTCCTGAACCTAAAGTCTTACTATCTATTTCATTAACTTTAAATTCTTCTACTTTAACTATTTCTTCACTATTAACATTTTCTTCGTTTTGTTGATTTTTTAATTCATTTGCTAAATTAGCAAATTTTATATTTGTACAACCATATACTCTTACAATTTTTGTTTTCTTTTTTCCATTTGCACCAATATAATTAATATATGCTTCATTTGAATTATTCGAAATATCATATGTAATAGATGTTATATCTTTCATTAATAATCTTTCTTTTTTCTTTTTATTGTATATTTCGATGTAATCTTTGTGTAGCACTATCTTTAACGTTTCTGTTGGTGCAGATTTTATAAAATATATAGATATTAGTATACATACTATTGCTAAGACTAATATTATTATTGAAAATAAATTATCACCTGAATTTATACCAATAATAATATTAATAATTTCCCAAATTGCAGCAATTATAAATAATATTACTGCAATTTTTAACTTTTTCTTATCTATTGTTTTATATATTTCTATTTTTTCTTCATTTGTTTTTATCATTTTATCCCCTTTTATTTCATCTTTAGTTTTCTTCTGCTTTTATTGCTGATTGTGCTGCTGCAAGTTTTGCAATTGGTACTCTAAATGGTGAACAAGAAACATAGTCAACTCCAATTGCATTACAAAAATCTACTGAAGCAGGGTTTCCTCCATGTTCTCCGCAAATACCAATTTTTAAGTCCGGTCTAGTTTTTCTTCCAAGTTCCACTGCAATCTTCATTAATTTTCCTACACCTTTTCTATCAATAGTTGCAAATGGATCAAAGTCATATATATTTTTAGAATAATATTCATTTAAGAATTTTCCAGCATCATCACGGCTAAATCCAAATGTCATTTGTGTTAAATCATTTGTTCCAAATGAGAAGAATTCTGCTTCTTTTGCTATTTCATCAGCTGTTAATGCTGCTCTTGGAATTTCTATCATTGTTCCAACATGATATCTCATTTCTAATCCGGCATCTTTTATAATTTTATCTGCTGTTTCTGTTACAATTGATTTTACGTATTTCATTTCTTTATATTCGCCAACTAATGGAATCATAATCTCTGGAATTACATTCATTCCTTCTTTATTAACATTAATTGCTGCTTGTATAATTGCTGTTGTTTGCATAACTGCAATTTCTGGATATGTAACATCTAATCTACATCCTCTATGTCCCATCATAGGATTAAATTCATGTAATCTTTGGATTACTTCTTTTATTTTTTCTTCGCTTACTTTCATCTCTTTTGCAAGCTCTTTAATCTCATTTTCTTTTTTAGGTAAAAATTCATGTAGTGGTGGATCTAATAATCTTATTGTTACTGTATATCCATTCATTGCTTTATATAAACCTTCAAAATCTGCTCTTTGCATTGGTAATAATTTTTCCAGTGCTACTTTTCTTTGCTCTACTGTTTCAGAAAGTATCATTTCTCTTATTGCTTTTATTCTTTCTTTAGCAAAAAACATATGCTCTGTTCTACACAATCCAATACCTTCTGCACCAAAATCATATGCTTGTTTAGCATCTTTTGGTGTATCTGCATTTGTTCTTACTTTTAATTTTCTATATTGGTCTGCCCAATTCATAAGTTCTGCAAAATTACCTGTTACTTCTGCTGGAACTGTTTCTAATTTACCATTATATACATTTCCAGTTGAACCATCTAATGATATATAATCACCTTCTACATATTCTGAACCATCTGGTAATTCGAAATATTTTTCTGTTTCGTTAACAATTAATTCCGAACATCCTGCTACACAACAAGTTCCCATTCCTCTTGCGACAACTGCAGCATGTGATGTCATACCACCTCTTACTGTTAATATACCTTTGCATACATTCATTCCATCTATATCTTCTGCTGATGTTTCTAGTCTTACTAAAATTAGCTCTTTTTCTCCTTCTTCATGAAGTTCCATAGCTCTTTTTGCACTAAATACAATTTTTCCAGTAGCAGCTCCTGGTGATGCTGCTAAGCCATGAGCTATTACTCTTGCTTCTTTTAATGCTTCTTTATTAAAGTTTGGGTGTAATAATTGTTCTAATTGCTTAGGTTCTACTCTTAAAACTGCTTCACGTTCATCTATTAGTCCTTCTTTTACTAAATCGACTGCTACTTGCAAAGCTGCTTGGGCAGTTCTTTTTCCATTTCTAGTTTGCAAAATATATAAATTTCCATGTTCTATTGTAAATTCTAAATCTTGCATATCTTTATAATGTTTCTCTAATTTTTTTGCACTTCTTACAAATTCATCATAAACATCTTTGTTTATTTCTGCTAATTTATCTATTGTCATAGGTGTTCTTATTCCTGCAACAACATCTTCTCCTTGTGCATTCATTAAGAACTCTCCATATATTTTATTTTCTCCTGTAGCTGGATTTCTAGAAAAAGCTACACCTGTGCCACAGTCATCTCCCATATTTCCAAATACCATTGTTTGAATATTAACTGCAGTTCCCCATTCACTTGGTATATCATTTAATCTTCTATATGTTATCGCTCTTTGATTATTCCATGATTTAAAAACAGCTTCTATACATTCTAATAATAGTGCTTTTACATCTTGTGGAAAAGCTGTTCCTGTTTGATCATAATATATTCCCTTAAAAACTTTTACTAAATCTTCTAAATCATTTGCATCCATATCAGTATCTTGATGTAAACCTCTTTGCATCTTTTTAGTATCTATTGCTTTTTCGTAAATACTGTTAGGAATGCCTTTTACTACATCACTATACATCTGAATAAATCTTCTATAACTATCATAAGCAAATCTTCTATTTTTAACAGCTAATGTTTTAGCTGTTTCATCATTAATACCTAAATTTAATATTGTGTCCATCATTCCAGGCATAGAAACTCTAGCTCCAGAACGAACTGAAACTAATAATGGTTTATTTACATCTCCAAATTTTTTTCCTGTCATCTCTTCTAGCTTAGAAATAGCTCTATCTATTTGTTTAATAATCTCTTCTGATATTTTTTCTCCATCTTCATAATATTTATTACAACATTCTGCTGATATTGTAAAACCTTGTGGAATAGGTAATCCTAAATTTGTCATTTCTGCTAAATTTGCACCTTTTCCGCCTAATATATCTTTCATTTGTGCATTTCCTTCTTTAAAAAGATATACATATTTTTTATTTTCTTCTTCCATATATCTCTCTCCTTTATCTTTTGAATCTTAGGGATTTGGGGACGGTCCTAAAATCCCTATTTATTTTTATTTCTTGTGGAATTACTATTTTAGAAGTGTTTATTTTTTTTTGTTTGAATAATTCGTCTAACTGTTTTTCTAGATAATACTCTTTCTTAAAAAATATTCTTGTAAGTAATTTTCTTATTTTTTCAATTTTACTATCTTTTCTTACAATTAAACTTGTCTCCACTTTTTCACCTCTTTGGTATTTGCTACTAAAATCTTATCATAAAATAATTAAAATGTAAAAAAAAAGTGATGTATTTTTAAATTTTTTTACATCACTTTTATTATATAAATAAATTTTACACAAAATTGCTGTGCAATTTTGGCGATTTAATAAAGACGGAGCATGTTAATCATTCCCCTTTTTGTTCTTTTTTGATAGGGATTTTAGGACCGTCCCCATTTCCCTAAAATTCTATTTTTTCTGCAATCCAGTTTTCTAGTTCATCAATATTTACTCTTACTTGTTCCATTGAATCTCTATCTCTAATAGTTACTGAGTTATCTTCTAATGTATCAAAATCTATTGTTACGCAATATGGTGTTCCTATTTCATCTTCTCTTCTGTATCTCTTACCTATACTTCCTGCTTCATCATAGTCACACATAAATTTCTTAGATAAGTTGCTATATACTTCTTCTGCTTTTTCAGATAATTTCTTAGATAAAGGTAAAACTGCAACTTTGTATGGAGCTAAAGCTGGATGTAAATGTAATACAGTTCTTACATCTCCTTCTGCAATTTTCTCTTCTTCATATGCGTTGCATAAAAATGCAAGTAATACTCTGTCTGCTCCTAGTGATGGCTCTATAACATATGGTACATATTTTTCTCCTGTTTCTTGATCTAAATATGTCATATCTTGGTTTGAATGATTCATATGTTGTGTTAAGTCATAATCTGTTCTATCTGCAATTCCCCATAATTCTCCCCATCCAAATGGGAATGCAAATTCTATATCTGTTGTTGCTTTACTATAGAATACTAATTCTTCTTTTGAATGATCTCTTAAACGTATATTTTCTTTTTTCATTCCTAAACTTAGTAACCAATTTTCACAATAGTCTTTCCAATATTTATGCCATTCTAAATCTGTTCCAGGTTTACAGAAAAATTCTAATTCCATTTGTTCAAATTCTCTTGTTCTAAATATAAAGTTTCCTGGTGTAATTTCATTTCTAAAGGCTTTACCTATTTGTGCAATTCCCATAGGCATTTTCTTTCTTGATGTTCTTAATACATTTTTAAAATCTACAAATATTCCTTGTGCTGTTTCTGGTCTTAAATAAATTTCTGCTGTTTTATCTTCTGTAACACCTTGGAATGTTTTGAACATTAAGTTAAATTTACGTATATCCGTAAAATTTGTCTTACCACAATTTGGGCAAGGTATATTATTTTCATTAATAAAGTTTATCAATTGTTCATCTGTCATACCATCTGCAATCATGTCTTTTCCTTGTTCATGTGCCCATTCTTCTATTAATTTATCTGCTCTATGTCTTGTTTTACATTCTTTACAATCAATTAATGGATCTGAAAATCCTCCAACATGACCAGAAGCTACCCATGTTTCTGGATTCATTAATATTGCTGCATCTAATCCTACAATATTTGGTTGTTCTTGAATAAATTTCTTTCTCCATGCAGCTTTAATATTGTTTTTTAATTCATTTCCTAAAGGACCATAATCCCATGTATTTGCAAGTCCTCCATAAATTTCTGAACCTGGATAAACATATCCTCTTGATTTGCATAATGCTACAATTTTTTCCATTGAATCTACCATAATAAAAACCTCCTAATACTTTATTTGCCAAGTACCAGAAGGTTTTATTAATCTTAAAAAACTTCCGTACCCAGCATATTTTAATTAGCTAGGGACGAAAGTTATATTCCGCGGTTCCACCCTAATTGATAATTTTTATTATCCTCTTCGTTATAGTTGTGCTCCAAAGCTCCCCATATTTTTTTGCTATTAGTTTTCACCAACCACTAACTCTCTTTTAGCTTTATAAATATTTTTTCTTTTTCATCGCACTTATTAAATTTACATACTTATATCATATTTTTTCTAAAAAATCAATAATTATTATCTTATAAATATAAAATAAATTGCTAAAACAATTTCTGTTATTAAAATTGTTGGAAATCCAATTGTAAATCTTAATTTTTTTGTTTTATGTCTAAATATGTACATTCCGGCTATTCCACCAATTCCACCACCAAGTAGAACTAATGTAAATAAACCAGCTTCACTAATTCTCCATTCACCTTTTTGTGCTCTTCTTTTATCCCACCACATAGCACAAAATGCCATTAAATTTATTACTAATAAATAAATTAAAATATTTTTTGGTGTAAATATTGCTTCTAATAATAATTTATAATCAATCATCATTCTCTCCTATATCTTTAAAAATACTTTTTATATAATCTAAATTCAAGTTATAATTCACATTTAAATCATTTATCATAGTATTTGTATAATCTTTATTAACATCTAATACAGTGGCATATGCTATATGTTTTTCTAAAACTATAACACTATCTATTTTCTTTTCTTTTATTAATGTATAATCTTGCAAAAATTTCTTATATTTATCCCATCTTTTCATTTCTTTTGCACCTGCATTTGTATATATTCCAGATGTATATTCACCTTCTCTTAAGAATTTTGATATAGTTATTATAATAGGTTCTAAAAATGCTAATTCCATTGCAGTAAAAAATATTAAAATCATAAAGTTAACGCCTTCATCCAACTGAATTTCCGGATTTATTTCACTTATTATTGCAAGACTTATAATTATTATAAAATATAACATCAAAAAAATTGTATATAAGCTTATTTTAGTAGTTTTTAGAAATTTATATTTATTAAACTCTTCTAATACAATTTTTTTCCACTTACTATAATTAATTTTCTCTTTTTTTACAATTTTATCATATAAATATTTCTCATCTTCTGGAAGAAGATTTATATTTTTATTAGTTCCTATTTCCAATGAATAGTTTTTTTCCCTTTCTTGTTTTATGTTTAAATATTTTTTTGCACACAAGTCTAAAATACATGCTGTAATATCTTTATCTTTTTCTATCTTTTGATTTTGAAGATATGATAAGATTGCAGGACTATATTCTACATCAATATCTCTTATATATATTCCTTTATCCTTAGATATTCTAGATTTAAACTTGTTATATATTTCTGTTCCTAGTCTAAGAATAATATACCCTAATATCACTACTGCTATTAATATTATACTTCCAATATCCTTATAAATTGCATTTACAATAACAAGAGGTATTGCAGTAAATGGCAAACATATTATTGATGTTAATAATGGTACATATTTTTCTAGATTCTTTACTTTAAATAAAAGTATTATCCCAATTATTCCTACAACAAATACCCATATTATAATAAAAATCATCATTATTAATCTCCATATTTTATTATTTCAGATGAACTTTTGGATTCATATTAAGACAATTTTTGAACTTTAGGGATAATCCTTAAAGTTCAAAAATTTTATGCAAATAAGCTCATTTGGTTACTTTCAGTCATTCCTTTTAAACATCCTGCATTTCTTAAAAGTTCTATTACAGAACTTCCTGCCTTTGCTCTCATTCTAATGTCATCTACACACATAAATGGTTCTTCTTCTCTTGCTTTAACTATACTTTCAGCAGCAACAGTTCCAAGTCCTGGAATACTATTTAATGGTGGTCTTATGCCATCCTCTTCTGCTATAAACTTTGTACTATGAGATTTGTACAAATCCATTGGTAAGAAATCAATACCTCTTTCATACATCTCTAGTACTAGTTCAAGTATTGCATACATGTTTTTATCTTTAGTAGTTGCGCTATTTCCTGCTAAATCTATTTCTTTCATTTTATTTAATACTTTTTCTTTTCCATGGCACATTATGTCACTATCAAACTCATCTGCTCTTATTGTATAATATGCAGTATAATATGCCTTTGGCTCGTGAACTTTGAACCATGCTATTCTAAATGCGTTTGTAACATAAGCTGCAGCATGTGCTTTTGGGAACATATATTTTATTTTTTCACAAGATTTTATATACCACTCTGGAACATCATGTTCCTTCATTAATTCTTTATATTGATCCCATTTAGGCTCTTTTCCTTTTGCTACCTTTCCTTTACGAACTGATTCCATTATTTTAAATGAATCATTTGGTGGTAATCCCTTTTTGATTAAATATATCATTATATCATCACGACAACATATTGCTTGTGATAATGTAACTGTTCCTTCATCTATTAATGTTTGTGCATTTCCAAGCCATACGTCTGTACCATGTGATAATCCTGATATACGAATTAATTCATCAAATCTTTTTGGTTTAGTATCAACTAACATTCCGTCTTACGAATTTTGTACCAAACTCTGGAATTCCATAGCTTCCTACTTGTGAATGTATTTGCTCTGGTGTTACTCCTAAAGCATCTGTTGAACTAAAAATTGACATTGTTTCTTTATCATCTAACGGAACTTTTGTTGGATCTATTCCTGTAATATCAAACAACATTCTTATCATTGTAGGATCATCATGTCCTAGTATATCTAGTTTCAACAAGTTTTGATCTATTGAGTGATAATCAAAATGTGTTGTTATAATATCAGAATTTGGATCATCAGCTGGATGTTGTACAGGTGTAAATTCATATATTTCTCTTCCCTTAGGTACAACTATAATTCCTCCAGGGTGTTGTCCTGTTGTTCTTTTTATTCCTGTACAGCCTTGTGAAATTCTGGCAACTTCTGCATTTGTAACTGGTATATTTCTTTCTTCATAATATTTTTTTACATATCCAAACGCAGTTTTATCAGCAACTGTACCAACTGTTCCTGCTTTAAATGTTGTGCCTTTTCCAAATATTACTTCTGTATATCTATGTGCTTTTGCTTGATATTCACCAGAGAAGTTTAAGTCTATATCTGGCTCTTTATCTCCATTAAATCCTAAAAATGTTTCGAAAGGTATATCCATTCCGTCTTTAACAAGTTTAGTTCCACATTTTGGACAATCTTTATCTGGAAGGTCAAACCCATTTTCATATCCGTAATCAGTAAAATCTGAATATTTACAATTTGGACATCTATAGTGTGCTGGAAGTGAGTTAACCTCTGTTATACCTGTCATGTTAGCAACAAATGACGATCCAACAGAACCTCTTGAACCAACTATATATCCATCTTCGTTTGACTTCCAAACTAGTTTTTGTGCAATTATATACATAACAGAGAATCCATTTGTTATTATAGAGTTTAGCTCTTTGTCTAATCTTTCTTTAACCAAATCTGGTAGTGGATCACCATATAATTCGTGCGCTTTTGAATAAGCTATTTCTTTTATTGTTGTTTCACATCCTGGTATATGTGGAGGACATTTCTCTGGTGATATTGGGCTTATCCATTCACACATTTCGGAAACTTTATTTGTATTTGTTACAACTACTTCATATGCTTTTTCTTTTCCTAGATATTCAAACTCATCAAGCATCTCTTCAGTTGTTCTTAAATATAAAGGTGCTTGCTCATCTGCATCATCATAGCCTTGTCCTGCTTGCAACATTCTTCTATAAATTTCATCAGATGGATCCATAAAATGAACATCACATGTTGCAACTACTAATTTATTTAATCTTTCTCCAATTTCAACAATCTTTCTGTTAATGTTTCTTAATCCTTCTTTATCTGCTACAGTTCCATTTCTTATTAAGAAATCATTATTTCCTAATGGCTGAATTTCTAAATAATCATAGTCTTTTGCAATGTCTTCTATTTCTTCATCAGTTTTCCCCATTTCTATTGCTTGATATAACTCTCCTGCTTCACAAGCACTTCCTAATATTAAACCTTCTGAATATTTCTTATATATTGATTTTAATATTCTTGGTTTTTTATAGAAATAATCTAAATGTGAAATAGATACTAATTTATATAAGTTTTTAAGTCCTACATAATTTGTTGCTAAAATTATTGCATGATATGTAGGTAGTTTTCTAAAGTCTGCTTCTCCAGCAATTTTTTTAGTGATATCATCTAATGTTTCTACACCTTTTTCTTTTAACATATCAAGCATTACATTTAATACTTTTACAGTTGTATCAACATCATCTAATGCTCTATGTGCTACTTCTACCTTTATTCCTAAGTTCTCTGCAATCTTACCTAACTTATATTTTTTATAGTCTGGGAATAAGTCTTTAGCTAGTCTTAAAGTATCTAAATATGTATTTTCTAAGCTTAACCCTAACTGATTAGCATTATATTTTAAGAAACCAATATCAAAATCTGCATTATGTGCAACTAAAACTGAGTCACCAACAAATTCTATAATCTTTGGCATTACTTTATCTATAGTTTCTGCATCTTTTACCATTTCATCTGTTATATTAGTAACCTCTACAACTCTTTGTGGAATAGGTTTTTCTGGATTTACAAAACAAGAAAATTCATCTATTACCTCTCCATTTTTTACCTTCATTATTCCTACTTCTGTAATTTTTTCTGTTCTAAATGAAAAACCAGTTGTTTCTAAGTCTAGTACACAATAGGTTGTATCTATACTTTGTCCTTTTGAAAAAGATACTGGTGATACTGTATCTGGTGCAAGATATGCTTCTACACCATAAATAATTTTTATATCATGATTGTCAAAACCTAATAATTTATGTGCTTCTGGAAATGCTTGTACAACACCATGATCTGTTATAGCAATTGATTTCATTCCCCATTTCATAGCTCTTTTTATTAAGTCTGTTGCAGAAGTCATTCCGTCCATTTGGCTCATCTTTGTGTGCATATGAAGTTCTACTCTTTTTTCTTCTGCATTATCCATTCTTACTTCTTTTTTAGGTGGTTCTATTTCTAGAATTGTATATGCCATAACAGTTTGTTCATGTGAGAACGAATCCATTTGTGCTGTTCCTGCAATTTTTATTGCTTTAGCATTTTTTACTCTTCCCATAACTTTTTTAGCATTTTTCTTATCTAAAAATGCTTTACATGTTAATGTACTTGTTCCATCATATAAATCAAAACTATATAATACTCTTCCAGATTTTAGTTCTCTGTCTTCTGTATTTATAACCTCTCCTTCTAATGAAACTTTTTTGTCATCAACACCTAAATCTTTTATTTTTACTAATGGTTCATTTATTGTTAATGAATTTCCTAAAATTAAAGGTGAGCTATTATCCTCTTCTGGCAATTCTGGAACTTCAGCATCTGTTTCTATAATAGAATTTGCAATAATTGTAACATCTCCAGCAAAGGTATCTAATCCTGCTTTTCCAATTATTTTTATAGCTTTTACTTTTTCTAATTTTTCCAATACAGTTGTAGATTCTTCCATAGTGCAAAAAGATTTACATGTCATAATTCCTGTTCCATCATAGATATCTAATATAATCATCTTTTTGCCAGATTTTGTATCTCTAGCATCTAATTCAGCAATTCTTCCTTCTATTGTTACTTTTCCAGAATTTGCATTAATATCTTTTATTTTTACATGATTTTCTTTAGCTTTAGAAGGTTTTCCAATTATATAATCTATATTATTATTTTCTTCTATTTGAGGTACTGGTGGCATTTCTCCTAATTCTTCTGGAGGAATATCCATATCAGAAGGTGGTGGTGCATAATATTCTGGCGCTTCTTGCACACTTGCCTTCTCTTCTTCTAGTTTTTTAATTTCTTCTATTCTTTGTTTTATTAAGTCTTCTTCTAATTTTCTATTGTTCTCTTCTATTCTTGCAATTTCTTCTTGACTTATTTGTTCTTCTAATTCTACTTTATAATCTCTTTCTAATAAGTTTTTTATTGTAACTTCTAGTTGTTTATCTGTTTTCCTTGTTCTTAAAAAGTCTGCACCTCTTATATGCATTTGTACATTAATTATATTACCCTTTACATTTATTGTACTTTTCATTAATAATATTGGTTTCATTAATGGATGCTTATGGGCCATATAACATATTAAATTTTTCCATTCCTCTTCTACTGTAGGAATTTTAGCATTTTCATCATAATGAAATTTCATTACGATATCTTTTATCATAAATCTTTCCATTAAGTATTTTTCAAAATCCCACATGTTTTTTATTTGTACAAAAGCATTAGAATCTAGTTCTAATAACATTTTATTTGTTTTCTTATATATTTGTATTTTTTTAATATAGCATTCCTGTATTTCGGTATTATTTTTATAATCGCTAAAAACTTCTTTAATTTGTTTTAACTTTTCCAAAATTGGTCTCTCCTATTGTTCTTCTTTTTCTCCTAAAATTTCAAGAATTTTTTCATACACAAACTTTACATCTCTTACTTCATTCATAACTATTAATCTTTTAGAAAGCTTTTCATTTTTAGTATGAAGTGTTATTGTTCCTATTTTAAATATTGATTGACTAAAAGTTTGACCATAATTTATTTGTGTAATATCTGTATATAATACTTTTTCTAAGTCATCATTATTTATTTTTTTATTATATTCTAATCTATCTTCATAAAAGTTATATATGCTTTCTCTGGCTTTGCGTTTATTATATATCGTAACTATTATCAAATATATTATATATATTACTAAAATTAGTACTCCATATTCAACAAGCTCTTGCTGTGCTATTAATGCAATTAATATAAATACTATAATTACAAATGTTGCTGCATGTTTATTTAAGAAGTTGTATATTACATTATATTTTGGTTTTATTGTTAATAATGGTTTATCCTTCTCTTTCATATCTTTTACCTCTTTTACTATATTTTAAAATATTCTTAATATATCTTTATATGATATAAAAATTGTCAACAATATTAGTATAAAAAATCCTGCTAGCTGTATTCCAATTTCTATTTCTTCTTTCATTGGCTTTCTTCTTACTGCCTCTATTATTAAAATTAATAACTTTCCACCATCTAATGCTGGTATAGGTAATAAGTTTGTTATTCCTAAAGATATTGATACTAATGCAAGTAAATACATAAAATCTACAAAACCTGTAGTTTGTGATACCATATTAGATATTCCAATTGGACCTGTCATTTGATCTAAACCAACTTTACCTGTAAATAGCATTTTTATGTTTTCAAAAATTGAACCTAAAAAGTTTCCTGTTTCAAAAAACGCATAATATACATTATTAGCAAAATTATTTTCTGCCATTTTAAAGTTTATTCCTAAATAATAAACAGGAATGGTGTCAATTGTTAAATCTAGCGAGATTATATCTCCATCTCTATCTATTTCTACATTAGCTTTTTCTGTTGTTGTATTTTGTATTTGACTTACCAATTTTTGTACATCACCAGTAACATCTACACCATTTATCTTTTTTATAATATCATTTGCTTTTAATCCATCTTTTTCAGCATTGCTTCCTTTTTCTATTTGTATTACTTGAGTTGCTTTTTCTCCTGTTTGCACTTGTGATACATATATTCCTGTACTTTTAGTCTGCTTTTCTGTAGGTTTTAGTTTAATTTCTTTTTCTTCATTATTTCTATCAATTAAAAGTGTTAATTCTTCTCCATTAGATTCTTGTAATATTTGGTCTATATCTGATTTTAGTCTAATTTTCTTTCCATTTATTTCTTTTATTTCATCTCCGGATTGTATATTTACTTCGCTTGCTACATATCCTTCATTTGTTGAATCTACTATTGTTGAAACATTATTTCCTGTCGCAGAAATAATAATAAAATACACTAAAATACCAAAAACAATATTAACTATTGCACCAGCTGCAACAATTCCCATTCTTTTTGGTATACTAGCATTATTAAAAGATCTTTCACTTTCTGATCTTTGTTCTTCGCCTTCCATTCTTACAAACCCACCAAGTGGGATTAATCTTAATTCATATTTAGTTTCTTTCCCTTGCTTAGTAAATATCTTTGGGCCAAATCCTATTGCAAATTCTTCAACTTTTACTTTAAATAATTTGGCAATTAAAAAATGGCCTGCTTCGTGAATTAAAATTAAAAATCCTAATAAAAATATTATTTTAACTGCACTTACTAAAAAAACTATCAAAAAATACCTCCTAAATAATTAAAGTAGTATTAATAAAAAATATGCAAATGGAGAAATAAATATTATACTATCTATTCTATCTAACATTCCTCCATGTCCTGGTATTAAATTACTATAATCTTTTATTCCAACAAATCTTTTTATAGCTGATGCAGAAAAATCTCCAACTTGACTTAGTACACTTAATATGATTCCTTTTAAAAGAATTGCTATGTAATTTATATGCATTCCAAAATAATTATTTATAACAAATGTATAAATTAATACACATACTACTGCACCTACAGTTCCGCCAACACATCCTTCTATTGTTTTGTGTGGACTTATTTTACTAAATTCATGTTTTCCAATTAATCTGCCAAAAGTAAATGCAAATATATCAGTTCCCCATGATGCTATTAGTACATACCAAATAAGGAAATGTCCATCATTTTCTCCTCTTATAATTGGGAAAAATGCAAGGAAAAATACTATATAAAATATTCCAAATAATGTAACTGATGCATCTACTATATTATATTTACCTTTAGAAATTAGTATCTGCGAAAAACTAAATAATATAATTAATGAAATTGCGGCTATTATTATAAGTTTAAAATATTCATTTGGCACAATATGAATAAATGCAATTAATATACATGATAGATATCCAATCCATGTTAATGGCTTTGCTTTATTAGTGCTCTTGAAAGCATGTGAATATTCATGAAAACTCATAGCTGCTATTACTGCAAATGCTAAATCTATTAATATTTGGTTTCCAAAAATTAATATAATAATTACTATAGGAAGTCCAATTACTCCAGTCATCACTCTTTTTATATCCATTTTATTACTTCCCTCCGAATTTTCTATTTCTTCTTTGATATTCTAATATGGCACTATCTAAGTCTTCTTCTGTAAAATCTGGCCATAATTTATCTAAAAATACAAATTCGGAATATACTATTTGCCAAGGTAAAAAATTACTTGTACGTAGTTCTCCACTAGTTCTTATTACTAAATCCGGATCTGGTTCACCTTTAGTATATAAGTTATTTGATATTACTTCTTCTGTAATATCTTCTATTTCTAGATTTCCATCTTTTACTTCTTTAGCTATATTTTTTACTGCTGACACGATTTCATTTCTTCCACCATAATTAAGTGCAATATTAAATGTTACTCCAGTATTGTTTTTTGTTCTTTCCATACAATTATTTATACTTTTTTGCATTCCTTCTGAAAGTACAGATATATCCCCCAATATTTTAACTCTTATGTTTTCAGTATCTGCTCTTTTACTGTAGTCATCTAAATAATTTTGAAGTAATGTCATCAATGCTCCTACTTCATCTTCTGTTCTTTTCCAATTTTCTGTTGAAAAAGCATATACTGTTATATATCCTAATCCAATTTTATTAGCATATCTCACTATTTTTTCTAATGTCTTAGCACCTTCTTTATGCCCAGCTTTTCCTGGCATACCCTTTGCTTTAGCCCATCTTCTATTTCCATCCATAATAATTGCAATATGTTTTGGAAAATTTTCTTTATCTAATTCCATAATATTCTCCTTTATACAGTCATTATTTCTTTTTCTTTTGCATCAGTTAGGCTATCTATTTCATCTATATTTTTATCTGTAAGTTTTTGAATATTATCTTCAGCCATTTTTAACTCATCTTCTGTCATTTCAGAATTTTTTTGCATTGCTTTTGCTTCATCTATTCCGTCTCTTCTTATTGCTCTTATTGCAACTTTTGCATCTTCTCCCATTTTTCTAATTTCTTTTACTAATTCTTTTCTTCTTTCTTCGTTTAATTCTGGGAAGTTTAATCTTATTAATTTTCCATCATTATTTGGATTAATTCCTATATCAGAAGTTAATATTGCTTTTTCTATTTCTTTTAACGCACTAGCATCCCATGGTTGAATTACTATTAATCTTGCTTCTGGCACTGATATTCCTGCTATTTGGTTAATTGGTGTTGGTGTACCATAATAATCTATTTTTATTTTATTTAATATAGCTGGGTTTGCTCTACCAGCTCTAACTTCTGCTAATTTTTCTTTATATACACTTATTGTTTTTCCCATTTTCTCTTCTATTTTACTAAAATCCATTTTTATCTCTCCTTATATTTTTTATTTTTATACTAACACATAAATTTATGTGATTCGGCTTTTAATCTTATTATTCTACTATTGTACCTATGTTTTCGCCTTTTGCGGCTTTTACTATATTTTCTGGATCATCTATTCCAAATACTCTTAAAGGAATATGATTATCTCTACATAAAGATGTAGCTGTTGAATCCATTACTTTTAAATCTTTATTTAATATATCTAAATATGTTATTTTATCATATTTAACTGCATTTTTATCTATTTCTGGATCTGCAGAATATACTGCATCAATAGATTTTCCTAATAATATTACATCTGCATCAATCTCTGCTGCTCTTAGTGCTGCTGCTGTATCTGTTGTAAAATATGGGTTACCTGTACCACATGCAAATATAACAATTCTACCTCTTTCTAGATGTTTTATAGCTTTTCTTTTTATATATGGTTCTGCTATTTCTCTCATTTCTATTGCAGTTTGAACTCTTGTATATACTCCTCTTGCTTCCAAAGCATCTTGTAGTGCTAACCCATTCATTGCAGTTGCAAGCATTCCCATATAATCTGCTGTAGTTCTTTCCATTTCATGTCCATATCTACCTCTCCAGAAGTTTCCACCTCCTACTACTATTGCAACTTGAATTCCAAGTTCTGAAACTTTTTTTATTTGATCACATAAAGCTGCTACCACATTGGCATCTATTCCTATTTTTTTTGGTCCTGCAAGAACTTCTCCACTTAGTTTTAGTAACACTCTCTTATATGGTTTGTTTTCCTCCACTCTATACACTCTCCTTAATCTTGTACGCTTTTTTTCCTAAACCTTACATCAAAAATCGCAGATTCCGATGATAGTTTAGCTTTGCAAGAGTATTCTATCATATAATCTTATTAATTTGTATAATTTTTTAATATTTTCTTAATTTTATTTATCTATCTAAAGAATATTTTAATTTTGTCGTTTTTTGTAACTGACTAAGTGTTAGAATTCCTTGCTTATTTTTACTTTATGTACTATCATATTATATATTAATTAACCTGCTACATTGTGGGTAAAATTTAATAAATGGAGGTCTTAATATGGAAAATAAAAAAACTTTGGCTGAAAAATTAGCTAAAAAATATCATAAAGCACCTTTTGTTTCTGATTTAAAAGATTTATTATATAAATCCGCTTATAAATATGCAAATAGACCTGCCTTTAAATTAAAAGACAAAATTGGAAACATTTTTAGTGTCACATATAAAAAATTTAAAGAAGATGTAATTGCATTAGGCACAAGCCTAATAAACTTAGGTTTAAAAAATACACCTATCGCTGTAATTGGTGCAAATAGTTATAATTGGGCTGTGTCTTATTTGGCAGCAACAATTGTAGGAATAGTTGTACCTATAGATAAAGAATTGCAATCAGATGATATTATTAATTTTTTAAATGTATCTGGTTCAAAAGCAATTTTAGGTGATGATAAATATATAAAAAAACTAATTTCTAACAATGAATCATTAGAAAACAAAAACACTTTATTTATAAATTTCAATTCTGAAAAAGACAGTAGCACTTTTATGTCTTACTCTCTTTTAATGCAATCAGGTTATAATTTAGTTGAAGAAGGTAATAAAGATTTTGATAATATAGCTGTTAATCCTGATGAAATGAAAATTTTAATATTTACATCAGGAACTACTGGTAACGCTAAAGGTGTTTGTTTATCACACAAAAATGTAGTTTCTAATATAATGTCTACATTTGGTATTGTTAAAGTAAAAAGAAGTGATCAAGTTTTATCTATTCTTCCACTTCATCATACTTATGAATGTACATTAGGATATTTACTTGTAATATATAGTGGTGGATGTATAAGTTATTGTGAAGGTTTAAGACATATTACTAATAATATTTTAGAGTTTAGACCTACAGTTATATTGTGTGTTCCACTTCTTTTAGAAAAAATGTATAAAAAGATTGATTCTACTATAAGAAAATCTTTACCAGAAAAATACTCTAAAGCAGAAGGAAATATAGTAGAAAACTTACCTTTTGTTTTAAGAAAAATAGTTAAAGCAAAAGTAAATAACTCACTAGGTGGTAGACTAAGAGCTTTTATAGTTGGTGCAGCACCACTTAATGCAGATGTTATAAATTCTTATAAAACATTAGGAATTAGATCTATACAAGGATATGGTCTTACAGAATGTTCTCCATTAGTTGCAGGAAACAATGACTTTTATTTAAAACCTGATGCTGTTGGATTACCTATTCCAAATGTATCATATAAAATATCAAATCCTGATGACACAGGTGTTGGAGAAATTTTAGTAAAAGGTCCTAATGTAATGCTTGGATATTATAAAGATGAAGAAGCAACAAAAAAATCTATTGTAGATGGATGGTTCCATACTGGCGATCTTGGAAGAATTGATGAAGATGGCTGGTTATACATCACAGGAAGATTAAAAACTGTAATTGTTACACAAAATGGTAAAAATATTTATCCTGAAGAAATAGAACATTATTTAAATGAAAATCCTTTAATTTCTGAATCTTTGGTAACTGGTCTTTCTGATAGTGCAGATGATGATGTATATGTTAATGCTCAAATATTACCTAACCTTGATGCAATAAAAGAACATTTAAAAACCAGCGTTCCTCAAAAAGAAGAAATCTTTGCAGTAATAAAAGACATAGTTTCTAGTGTTAATAAAAAATTGCCTAATTATAAACATATAAAATCCTTCATTATAAGAAATGATGAATTTGAGAAAACAACTACTCAAAAGATTAAAAGATTCGGAAAAAATATGGAAAATAATAAATAATTATTTTCAAAATTTATTTTTTAATGTAAAATATAGGCGTATGTGATAAACTTTTATTGTCTATCTATGATGGACAAAACTCCTTTTAAAAAGCCAGCTATTTAAAATAGCTGGCTTTTTTATTGTATAGGAAAAATCGAAGATTTTTACGTATACAACAAGGTTAGGCAACCTTGGACCGTCCGAGCAAAGCGAGTGACATGTATTTCGCCGTCGCTTCAGAGATTAGCCTTGCGAAATGCCTTTCTTATTGTATTTTATATTATTCAACTTTTCCAAATTTATCAAATGGCCAAAATCTAACTAAAACTGTACTCTCTATCTTTTCTAGCGGAATACATCCAAAAGCTCTACAATCATGACTATTTTCTCTGTTATCTCCCATTGCAAAAACAGTTCCTTCTGGTACTACAAAATCTACTAGTAGTCCTCCTTCCGCTTCTGTTATAACAGAAGCGCTTAAATAATCTTCTTGTAATTCTTGGTCATTTATATATACTTTTCCATTTTGAATTTTTACATGTTCTCCTGGCAAGGCAATTACTCTTTTAATATAACTTACTTTTCCAATTTCTAGAACATTATGAACAAATTTATTAAATCCACCTTCAATTTCTGTATATCTTGCTGTTGGTGTTTCATTAAATTGTGATTGTGATAGATACTCTGTTGTTGGTGCTTCAAAAGTTATTATCTCCCCTCTTTTAGGCAGATTTTTTGTAAGTCTTATAGTTCTATTTAAAAGCAATCTTTGCCCTTGAACTAAAGTTGGTTCCATAGAAACTGATTTAACTTGTGTTGGTGTTATTAAATAATATCTAATCCATAGTCCTAAAAATACTGCAATTATTATACAAATAACCCATTCCAATATATTCCTTACTTCATCATTAATATTCATTAAATTAATTGCCTCCCTAGCTTATACTAGAATTGCAATGTGTTTTTTATTCTTCTCATTGCTTCTTCTGTATTTTCTCTGTTTCCAAATGCTGTTAATCTAAAATATCCTTCTCCACTTGGTCCGAAGCCAACACCTGGTGTTCCTACAACATTTGCTTTTTCTAATAATAAATCAAAGAAATCCCATGATTTCATATTATTTGGTACTTTTAGCCATACATATGGTGAGTTTATTCCTCCATAATATGTTATTCCTACTTCTTCTAGTCCTTCTCTTATTATTTTTGCATTTTCCATATAATATTTTATATTTTCTTTTATTTCTTCTTGTCCTTCTTTTGAGTAAACAGCTTCTGCTCCTTTTTGTGTAATATATGAAACTCCGTTAAATTTAGTACATTGTCTTCTGTTCCATAATCTATTTAATCCTATTTCTCCTCCATCTTCTGTATATGCTTTTAATTCTTTTGGAACAACAGTATATGCACATCTTATCCCTGTAAATCCTGCTGTTTTAGAAAAGCTTCTAAATTCTATTGCAACTTCTTTTGCGCCCTCTATTTCATATATTGAATGAGGTACATCTTCTTCTGAAATAAATGCTTCATAAGCAGAATCAAATAATATAATTGATTTATTTTCTTTAGCATATTTTACCCATTTTGCTAATTCTTCTTTTTTTAGTACTGTTCCTGTTGGATTATTTGGGAAACATAAATATATCATATCTGGAACTTCTTTAGGAAGTTCTGGTATAAAATTATTCTCTGCTGTACATGGCAAATATATTATTCCTTCATATTTTCCTGTTTCTTCATCATATTTTCCTGTTCTTCCAGTCATTATATTAGTATCTAAATAAACTGGGTAAACAGGATCTGTTATTGCAACTTTATTATTTGTTCCAAATAAATCCACAATATTTCCGCAATCACATTTTGCACCATCTGAAACAAATACTTCATCTAGTTCAATATTTATTCCTCTTTTTTTATAATCGTTTTCTACTATAGCTTTTCTTATGAATTCATATCCTTGTTCTGGGCCATATCCTCTAAACGATTCACTTTTTCCAACTTCATCTACTGCATCGTGCATTTGTTCTAACACTTTTGGAACTATAGGTCTTGTTACATCTCCTATTCCTAATTTAATAATTTTTTTATCTGGATTTTCTTCCTGATATTTAGCTACCTTTTTAGCTATTGTTGAAAATAAGTAGCTATCTTGCATTTTTAAAAAATTTTCATTTACTTTTATCATATTTATTCCTCCAAAGAGTCTTAAAATAACGGATTTTCTAGTTAGAAAATTCCTTTTATTATTTTATATATTTATATGTTTTATTGTCAATAGTATGTACAAAAAAAATAAAAGAGTATATAATACTTGCGAGGTGAAACTAATGAAAATTAAAGATATTTTTAATAATATAAACATATTAGAATCAAAAGGAAATCTAGAAGCAGAAATTAATAATATTTCATCTGATTCAAGAGTAATTGAAAATAATGATATGTTTTTTGCCATTAAAGGTTATGATTTAGATGGTACAAAATTTATAAATAATGCTATAGAAAAAGGAGCAACTGCTGTAGTTGTAGATGAAACTTGCAATTTGGCAGATTTTAATATTCCAGAAAATGTAACAATTATAAAAATAGATAATATTCGTTACAATTTAGCTGTAGCAAGTTGTAATTTATATGATAATCCATCAAAAAAATTAAAATTAATAGGAGTTACAGGTACAAAAGGAAAAACCACTTCTACATATATGATAAAATCCATTTTACAAAAACATGGTTATAAAGTTGGTTTAATCGGAAGTATTGCAATTTATATTAATGATGAAAAAATCGAAGAATGTGATAGAACTACTGCCGAAAGTTATAAAATCCAAAAGACTTTGGCTATGATGGTTAAAGAAAATGTTGATATCGTAATCCTAGAAGTTTCTTCACAAGCAATGAAATTAGACAGAGTTATTGGTTGTGAATTTGATAGTGCTTTATTTACAAATCTTTCAGAAGACCATATAAGTCCTAAAGAACATAAAGATATGGAAGATTATTTTGAAGCTAAACTTTCTTTAATAAAAATGGCTCCATTTGTTGTATATAATCTTGATAATGAATATACAGCAAGAATTCCAAATTTATTACCAGAAAAAGAATTAAAAAGTTTTGCTATGAATACAGAAGCTGATATTACAGCTAAAAATTTAGATTTAAGTAATACAGGTGTTGATTTTACGCTTTGTATGAATAATGGTGAATATCCAGTAAGAGTTTCTATTCCTGGTAAATATATGGTATACAACTGTTTAGGTGCTATTGGAATTGCAACTCATTTTGGAGCAACAGTTAAAGATATACAAGAAGCATTAAAAGATATTAAAGTATTTGGTAGAAGCGAAGTTGTTCCTAATAAATTAGGATTAAAAATATTAATAGACTATGCACATACTCCTTCTAGCCTTCAATCTATATTAGAAACTGTAAAACCTTACACAAAAGGAAGAGTAATATGTACTTGGGGCGTTGGTGGAGATAGAGATTCTAAAAAACGTCCAATAATGGGAGAAATTTCTGGAAATTTAGCAGATTTAACAATACTTACATCTGATCAAGTTCGTACAGAAGATCCTAATAAAATTTTAGATGATATAGAAGTTGGTCTAAAAAAATCCGGCGGTGAATATGTGCGTATTTTAAATAGAACAGAAGCTATAAAATATGCCTTATCTATTGCAACTCCAGATGATATCATAGTTCTACCTGGTCTTGGTAGTGATTTATATATTGAATATATGCATGTTAAATATCCATATGATGAAAGAGTTGTAATCCATGATGCAATAGAAGAAATGATTGCTTCTGGCAAATGGAAACCAGTAGAATAATTTTCCGTAGAATAAATTAATATAGGACAAATCTAGCTTCGAGAGAACTTTTCTCTACTTGTCTAATTTAACTATTTATATTTAAGTTCTCAAAGAAGCGTAAAGATTTGTCGACGCGAAAAATTGCATAGCAATTTTTCTGTGCAACATTGGTTTTTATTGAATAGGAAATTTTCCTATTCAATAAAAAGCTACACAGTTAAGTGTAGCTTTTTATTGTTTTTATTACATCTCCATAAACATAAAAACTTCCTACTGCAAAAATTATATAGTCTTTATATTTTTCTAATGACATTTTTATTGCCTTTTCTAATTCCATTGTAAATAAATTTTTTGCACCTGATTTTTGTGCTTCGTCTTTTAAAATTTCAGCATCAGTATATCTTTCTTTATCATTACCACAAGTAA
Organism: uncultured Clostridia bacterium; assembly: GCA_944390295.1. Lineage (GTDB taxonomy): Bacteria > Bacillota > Clostridia > TANB77 > CAG-508 > Merdicola. Next base: position 40,921 of record CALXPV010000005.1, read on the forward strand.
AAATATAAATATTTTCATCATTTTTTACTAATAATTTTAGTATAGTTTTATAATCTTTAGATTTTAATATTGATATAATATATACTTTTTTATTATTTTTATAATAAATATCTACAGAATTTATAAAATTCTTGATTGCCGGTTCATTATGTGCTCCATCATATATTACAATTGGATTACTATTTATTTTTTCAAATCTTCCCCTATGAATAACATTTTTTAAACTTTTTCTTACAATTTCTTCTTTTATATTATATTTTTCTTTTAAAACGTTAGCTGCCTCTAAAGCAATACAAGCATTGTAGATTTGCGATATTCCTTTTAAATTTATTTCAATATTTTTGAATTCTTTATAATCAAACTTTTGGTATTCTACAGTATAAGAATAATTTTTTATCTCTTCTTTATTTACTAAAAATAATTTGTTATTCTCTTCTTTACATCTTTCTATAATCACATTATCAACACTTTCAGATTGACTCATAAAAATTGTTTTTGAATTTTGTTTAATAATGCCAGCTTTTTGAAACGCTATTTCCTCTAATGTATTTCCTAAAAATTTCATATGATCATATCCTATAGATGTTATTATAGAAACTATAGGATATACTATATTTGTGCAATCATATAAGCCACCTAATCCTACTTCTAGTACTACAATATCACATTTTTTATTTGCAAAATATAATATTGCCATTGTTGTTTCTAATTCAAAAAGAGTAACATTTCCCTTTCCCTTTGAATTGTATTCTTTTACTAAAGGATCTAATTTTATTATAATCTCTTCCATCTCTTTATTAGTAATTTCTTTATTATTAATTTGTATTCTTTCATTATATCTTATTAAATGTGGTGACATAAACTTTCCTACCTTATATCCACTATTTAATAAAATATTAGATATCATTTCTGTTACAGCGCCTTTTCCATTTGTACCTGCTATATGTATAAATTTTAATTCTTTTTCAGGATGATTTAATTTATCCATAAAAAATTTCATTGCATCTAATGATTGATTTTTAGTTCCTGCAAAAAATCCTTGTAAATATTTTTCTACGTCCATTGATTTATCTCCTAATTTTGTATAATATTTTTCTTCGCTATTCTATCATATTTAGACTCACTTTTATATATTATATATTTATTTTTCCATCAAAAACTTTAGTTGCTATTCCAGACATAATTATATGATTACTAGACTTATCATATCTCACATTTAATTCTCCGCCTTTTAATAGTACTTTAGCTTTATTACCACATATCCCTTTATAATAACTTATTCCAAAAGCTGCTACTGCTCCTGTACCACACGCAAATGTTTCTCCTACGCCTCTTTCCCATACTCTTAATTTTATAGTATTTCTACCCAGTATCTGTACAAATTCTACATTTATCTTATTGGGAAAGCAATTCATATTTTCTATAATCGGACCATATTCATTTATATTTATGTTGTCTACATTATTTACAAATATAACTAAATGTGGATTTCCTACCGAAACATAATTTCCTATGAATTTTTGATCCTTTATTTTTAAATTAATTGATACCGGACCATTATAGTTTCTATTAATTTTTATATTTTTATAATCATTAAAATTTATCATTCCCATATCTACTTCTATTTCTTGTATATTATTATTTCTTAAAATTTTTACAGTTTTTATTCCTGCTTTTGTTTCTACTGTAAAAATATATTTATCTATTATTTTATTGTCATAAACATATTTTGAAAAACATCTTATCCCATTTCCGCACATTTCTGCTTCTGTTCCATCTTTATTAAAGATTCTCATTTTTACATCTGCGATTTTACTTGTCTGTATTAATATCACCCCATCAGCACCTATTCCAAAATTCCTATTACATATGTATCTAACAACTTGTGGCAATCTATTTTCAGCTAATATGTTTTCATCATTTATTGTATTTATACAAATATAATCATTTCC
>CALXPV010000006.1 GCA_944390295.1 uncultured Clostridia bacterium
ATAGCATCTTCGTAGTTATAACCTTCCCATGTAGAGAATGCTACTAATACGTTTCTTCCTAATGCCATTTCTCCATTTTTTGTTGCTGGACCATCTGCTATAGTATCACCTTTTTTAACTTTTTCTCCGGCTACTACTATTGGTCTTTGATTTATACAAGTTCCACCATTTGTTCTTTTAAATTTGCTTAATTTATGTGTTTTTGTTGTTCCATTTTTATATTTAACAGTGATTGCTTCACCTGTAACTTTTTCTATAACTCCGTCATCTTCTGCTAAGATAAGAATTCCTGAATCTTTAGCTGCTCTATATTCCATACCTGTTCCAACAATCGGAGCTTCTGTATTTATTAATGGAACTGCTTGACGTTGCATGTTTGCACCCATAAGAGCACGTTTTGCATCATCATGCTCTAAGAATGGTATCATAGCTGCACCAATTGAAACTAATTGTTTTGGTGATACGTCCATTCCTGTTACCATTGTATTGTCTACTTCTATAATATCGTTTCTATATCTAACTTTTACACGTTTATTTACAAAAGTACCATCTTCATTTAGAGGTTCTTCTGCTTCTGCAATGTAATTTCCATCTTCAACATCTGCACTCATATATTCTACTTTATCTGTAACTTTATGAGTTTCTGGATCAACTAATCTATATGGTGTTTCTATAAATCCATATTCATTAATTTGAGCAAATGAAGAAAGTGCTGAAATTAATCCAATGTTTGGTCCTTCTGGAGATTCTATAGGGCAAAGTCTACCATAGTGAGTATAGTGAATATCACGAACCTCGAAACCTGCTCTTTCTCTAGAAAGTCCACCTGGTCCTAATGCAGAAATTCTTCTTTTATGTGTAAGTTCTGATAATGGGTTTGTTTGATCCATAAATTGTGATAATTGTGAACTACCAAAGAATTCTCTTATTGCTGATGTTATTGGTTTTGTATTAATTAATGTTTGTGGTGTTACTACATCTAAGTCTTGAATTGTCATTCTTTCACGAACAACTCTTTCAAGTCTTGTTAAACCAATTCTAAATTGATTTTGTAATAATTCACCAACACAACGAATACGTCTGTTTCCTAAGTGGTCAATATCATCAATTTCTCCTAATTTATGGTCTAAGTTTAATAAATAACTTACTGATGCTAAAATATCTTCTGTTGTAACATGTTTTGGAACTAATTCATCATATCTTTCTTTTATAACATCATGTAAATCTTTTTCGTCTGTATTATCTAAAATATTTTTTAATACTTCGTAATTTACCATTTCTTTAAAATGTAAATCTGAAATATCTACATTTGTTACAAAGTTGTGGATATTTACTGTTCCATTTCCTATTACTTTAACAATTTTATCTTCTACTTTTACTTCTACTACATTTATTCCAGAATTTTGTATTTCTTCAGCAATTTCTTTTGAAATCACTTCATCTTTTTCAATTAAAACTTCTCCTGTTTCTGGATTTATAACATCTTTAGCTGATATTTTTCCTTCTATTCTTGTAGCTAAGCTTAATTTTTTATTGTATTTATATCTTCCTACTTTTGCTAAATCATATCTTCTTGCATCAAAGAATAGTCCATTAAATAAATTTCTTGCTGCATCTACAGTTGGAAGTTCTCCTGGTCTTAATTTCTTATATATTTCTATTAACGCTTCATCTTGAGTTTTTATTGGATCTTTTTCTAATGTTACTTTTAATTTTTCTTCATTTCCAAAGAAGTCAAGTATTTGGTCATCTGTTGCAAGACCTAAAGCTCTTAATAGTGTTGTTACTGGAATTTTTCTAGTTCTATCTACACGTGCATAAAAAACGTCATTACTATCTGTTTCATATTCTATCCAAGCACCTCTTATTGGCATTACTGTTGATGTATATAATTTTTTACCTGTTTTATCATATGAAAATTCATAGTAACATCCTGGTGAACGAACTAATTGGCTAACTACAACTCTTTCTGCACCATTTATTATAAATGTTCCACTTTCTGTCATTAATGGGAAATCACCTAAATAAATTTCTTGTTCTTTTATTTCTCCTGTTTCACGATTTATTAATCTTACTTTTACGTGTAAACGTGTAGAATAAGTTGCATCTCTTTCTTTAGCTTCGTCTAAAGAATATTTTGTTTTGTCTTCCATGTAATAATCGAAAAATTCTAGAACTAAATTTCCTGAATAGTCAATGATTGGTGAAATATCTCTTAAAACTTCTCCCAATCCCTCTTCAACAAACCACTCGTAAGAATCTCTTTGCACTTTGATTAAATTAGGCATTTCGATATAATCGCCAACTTTTGCAAAGTTTTTTCTTGAGCTTTTCTCATGCTTAATTTCTTTTAACAATTAAATCACCTCTAAAATAAAATGTAAGCAGTTTGAAAAAAATATATATGAACATTGAAAAGTCCTTCTTGGCTTTAAGCTTATTTTGCAAGATACTTTAAATTCCTGCTTAAAACTTATTTCCCTAGCATTTAGGCTTAAATCAATTCCTCTTTCCAACTTAATATAATCTTGTTTTTAGGCAACAAAAAGGCATGCTGGCAACTTTTATCCCATATAGAATTTTTTATCTTTTGCCAACCTACCTATGTTTAATTACTACTTTTTTAATATAGTATTTATTATTTTAATCACCTTTTACGTTTAAATTACCACGCGTATCATATCATATTTTTGTAATATTTGTCAATATTTTTTTACCATTTTTTGCTTATTTTTTTAGGATTAATTGTAAATATTTAACCAAAGAAAAATAGGTAGTTTTTATTCTACCTATTTTTTCTCTTTAATATTATTTTACATCTTTATATTTTCTTTTATTAATAGCACCAACAAGTAACATTATTCCTACTACTGGTAGTAGTATTAATCCAATATTTGTTCCAGTATCTGGTAATTTTCCCGGTGCTACATTATCTTCTCTTTGTACGTCCCCTCTGTTTGTGGTATCATTATTTTCTTCATTGTTAGAATTATTTGTATTTCCGTTATTATTTCCGTTATTATTTTGATTATCATCATTATTATTGTTTTCATTATCACTACCAGGATTTTCTGTTTCTATAATCGAAATTTTATCTAAATTTACAGTTAATGCAAATGATGTATCACTAATTGTTAAAGAATAAACATCTGATTCTACACTATCTCCGGTTACATCATATCCTACACTTAAAAAGTATTCTAATGATTTTTCACTATCTATCCCATACAAATCTGTTACTGATAAATAAAGCATTGGTAAAAGTACAGCAGATAACAATTTTTGTTCTTCAGTATAATTTGTATCAGTTATTGTTGTATCAAATTTTATTTGATTGTTTTCTATTACATAATTATATTCAATAACAAAATCTTCATCAAACCCTGTTTCCTCAGGTTTTAAAGTTATTCTTATAGCAGTATCTGTCATTTCAAATTGTTCTTCCGGTACGTCTTCTGGTCCTAATGTAATTGTAGACTCATCTATTGTTGCTGTTACTGTTTTACCATTACATACATATTCTTTTAAACTTTTTTCTAAATTTTCCTTTGTAATAATTGTTTCTGCATAAACATTTTGCATTCCACAAATTACAACTATTAGTATCAATATCAAACATTTATTTAAAATTTTTTTCATTCGTTTTCTCCTTTTATTTTCTTTTGATAGTTTTTTTGTTATTATTATGTTATACTTAAAATAGTTTAACGTCAATAAAATTTTATAAATTAAGGTGAGAATATGCAAAATAATACAAATGATGGTAATAATGAAAATAGAAATTTATCAGAAGTTTTTAAAGAATTGCAAAATTCACGTAATTCTTCATCAAATGTTAGCAGTAATAAAAAAGTTCATAAAACTTCAAATAAAAATTACAATATAAAAGCTTCAAAAGTTGTTAAACCCAAAAAAGTAAAACCTCAAAAAACTAAACAGGCTAAACCAAAAAAACAAAGATTTGCAATTATAAAAAATAAATTTTATATTTTAAAAAGTAATAAAAAGAAATTTAAACAATTTGTAATTGTAACTTATATATATATTGTAATTGTTTTTGGATTAATTGCAGGAATAATTGTATATGCTATTAATAGTAATAAAACAGAAAATCCATATGGGGACTTTGCAAAATATGAAAAAAATTCAAATCCATTTAATATTAGCCAAATATTATTAAATAATACAGAAACAATTAGAACTAAGGAAAATACATATCGTGATAAAGAAATTCCTTATTCTACAAAATTTATTGAAAATAGTTCATTACCAAAAGATGAAAAAATTGTAAAGCAAAAAGGAGTTCCCGGTTTAGAAAGAATTAATATTGTAAGAACATATGAAGGCGAAGATTTAATAGATGAATCTACCTCTAATATAAGTATTCTTAAAGCTCCTGTTGAGGAAATAGTCGAAGTTGGTACTTCAGACTTTCTCGTAAATTATAATGTACATTTAGGAGATATAATGTATATTATTAATACAACTTCATTGATGGATTCTATGACCAACGGAAGCGAAATTTGTAAAATAACTAGATATATGGATGTTGCTTTATTAGAAGTAATTGGAGAATGGTGTAAAGTTTCATATGATGGTCAAGAAGGTTATGTACTTGCATCAGCACTTACATCTCAATCAGCTACTCCAGGAATAGTTTCTCAAAATAAAGTACAAAGAATTGTATCTAGATTAAACTTTAATATGCAATTAAACGTAAAAAGTGGATTATCTTTAGCTGATTTTAAACGTGTTTTGTCTGGAGAATCAAAAGATAAAAACAAAGTTATAGAACAAAATGCTGAAGCATTTTATAATGCTGAACAAAAATATAATGTTAATGGTATACTTCTTGCTGCAATGGCAGTTCACGAAAGTGGCTGGGGTACTTCTGCCATCTCTTTACAGAAAAAAAATTTATTTGGTTATGGTGCATATGATCGTGATCCATATAATTCTGCATATAGTTATGATACCTATGCAGAAGGAATTGACTTTGTTGCAAAAATGTTAGCAAAAACATATTTAAATCCCGCCGGTGTAACTTTGGGCGATGGAGATGTTTCAACTGGAAGATACTATACTAGTCCTACACTAATTGGAATTAACACAAAATATTCTACAGACCCAAATTGGTGTACAAAAGTATTTTCTTATATGACATATTTTTATGATAAATTATAAAGGAGATTCAAATGAAAAAAATTCATATTAATAGAAGTTTCATTATATTATTAATATTAGTAATTTTAATAATTGCAATGATACCAATTTACTTTATAAATCTTACACTAGTATTTCGTAATCATTCATTTGCAAAACAAACTATAGAAACATATACAAACTATTCTTCTCCTGTTTTTACTATAGAAAAGATTATATTTTTCAGTAATGCATTTGTAATTGATAATAGTAAAAATCAAAATTTACAAGATATAGATATTGGACAATATACTGATATTGCAATATATATAAATAATAAAAATTCTTCAGAAGATCTAACAGATGAAAATACAGTAAAAGAACTTTATATTGATAATATTAAAATTACAAGCAATTCTGACAAAGGTGAAAAAATGTTAGGCTATAAAAATCCTTCGTACTTTGCTAAATATAAAGGATTAGAAGCTCCGGAAAATAATAGAATTGATTTTAATATTATTTCTACAAATAAAGATAACAAAGAAAGTGCATATGGCAGTCCTGCTTTTTACCAAGACTGCTCTAACCCTATTTCTTTAGGATATATAAATAAAGATCTTACAACAGGACTTTCTGTAGATTCTGGTTCTTCTGTTTCCTTGGATGGAAAAATCCTAAGTTTAGCAAATGTAACTTTAAAAGATTTAGTTTTTACTATGAGCTTTGACATTCATATTATTAACAACAAAAATGAAGAATTTGTTTGTTACATAAATAAACCTATTCTATCTGAAGAAGAAAACAATTCTATTTTTAATGGTTATATTGCAACGCAATTTTCTCCAAGTCCAGGAACATATCAATTTATACGTAAAGAATAATTTAGTATAATAAGTTTATTTCATTAGAATTAAAACCATCTATTCCTAATATATATGAATAGGTGGTTTTTTTGAGAAGATTAAAATTATTTTTATTTAATGGAATAATATTAACTTTTACATCTATTTTTTTGCAATTTATAGGTGTATCTTTTGGCGTATACATTTCTAATAGAATTGGCAAAGAAGCTGTTGGATTATATCAGCTTTTAATGTCTGTATATTCTTTTGGTCTAACACTTGCATTATCTGGAATAAATTTAACCTGTATGCGATTAATTTCAGAAGAACTGGCTAAAAGTAGTTTAGGTAATGTAAAAGGAGCAATGAAGAAATGTCTAATTTATAGTTTGCTTTTTGGTTTATTAGCATTTTTATTAATAAGTCTTTCTGCAAATCTAATATCTTCTAGCATATTGCATAACAAAATATCCATATCTACTATCTGTATAATGGCATTAGCATTACCTTTTGTTTCTATTTGTTCTTGTATAAATGGATATTTCTCGGCAGTTAGACATGTAATAAAATCATCTTTGTTACAAATTGTTGAACAATTTTTTAGAATTTTTGTAGTTACTTATTTATTAAATTATGTTTTTACCCCTTCAATAAATTCTGCCTGTCTTTCCATAGTATTTGGAAGTACTGTTTCTGAAGTTTTAACTTGTATTTGTACAATTATATTATATTTACATGAAAGCAAAAAGCATACTAAAACAAAAGCTTATTTTCCTGCAAAAAATATCTTAAGAATATCTTTACCTATTTCTTTTACTTCTTATATAAGATCTGGATTATCTACTTTAAAACAAGTTTTAGTTCCATTAAAATTAGAAAGTTTTGGACTTAGTTGTAATGTTGCTTTATCACAGTATGGATTAATAAATGGTATGGTACTTCCAATAATTCTTTTTCCAAGTACCTTTTTAAATTCTTTTAGTGGTCTGCTCATTCCAGAATTTTCTAGTTTTAATGTAAAACAAGAAAAAGAAACTATAAAGAAATCTATAGAAAAAATCTTTAAATATACTATTTTTTTCTCTTTTTTTGTAGTTGGTTTTTTCTTTTGTTTTTCTGATAATTTAAGTGTTCTTATTTATAAAAACATAGAAATTTCGATATATATAAAAATTTTAGCTCCTATTATAATTTTTATGTATTTGGATAATATAGTTGATGGAATTTTAAAAGGTCTTGATAAACAAGTTAGTGTTATGATTATAAACATTATAGATTTAATAAGTAGTATTATTTTTATATGTATTTTGCTACCAATGTATGGAATTATTGGATACCTTATTGTACTTTTTATTAGCGAAATTCTTAATGCACTACTTAGTATATGGGTTTTAATAGATACTACTAAAATAAAATTTAATTACAAAAATTTAATAATTAAGCCCATTTTTGTTGTGTTTTTTTCTGTAATACTAACAAATATTTTTAAATTTGATACATATTCTGTGTTTTTTCTAATTTTAAATGGGCTAGTATTTACTATTTTTTATTTTTTGTTTTCTTTTATGCTTAATTTAATTTCTAAAAAAGATTTTAAGTTTTAATTTTCTAGAAGGACTAATAACTCATCTTCTGTTATTATGTCCTTTTCTTGTAATTTTTGATTTTGAAAATAATGAAGTTTGATATTTATTTTATTGTTTTCATCTGATATTTCTAATATATCATGATGTTTCCCAAAATTATATGATTGCATATTTATTTTTGAAAGAACTGTTATATCTTCTTGATTAATATTTTTTAAATAATAATATGACCAAAATTTATATACAAAATTAGTTGCTTCTTCTTTTTTGCATATTGTTAATAATATTTGTTTATCACCTGCTTTTATTTTTATTATATCTATCGTCGCATTTTTTTCTAACTCTATAAATTTAATTTTTTCTATATTCTTATTTATTATATCTTCTATCATTTGTTTACTTGTTTCCAAATTGTTTTGTAAATATTCTTTTAGTTTATACATCTTATCTTCTTTCATGCCTTATCTTCCTTTTTATAGATTTAATATTTGCTTTATTAAAACACATTTAATAGCTTTTTACAAGAATATTAATTCGATATAATTCGTCAATATTCGACATTACTTTTTACCTAAATTAATTTTAACATTTTTACTTATCCCATTTCTTTTTATTGATAGATTAACTTCATCTCCCGGATATTTTGAATAGACATATTCTTTTAATTCATTCATAGTATTAATTTCTTTATCATCTATTTTTAGAATTATATCTCCTTTTAATATTCCTTTTTGTTCTGCTGGGCTTCCCTTTACAATGTTTTCTACATATACTCCACTTGTTATAGATATATCTTTATCTAAATACGGAATAACATTTTTATCATAACCACTTATTCCAATTGTAGGTTCTTCAAATTTACCTGTTTTATCAAACTTTTCTATTATTGGTTTAATAATATTTATTGGTACAGCAAATCCAATTCCTTCTGCCGAATCTATTTTTAATGAATTTATTCCTATAACTTCTCCTTTTGTATTTATAAGAGGTCCCCCACTATTTCCCGGATTTATATCTGCATCAGTTTGTATTAAATCCGTCATTAGAATATCAGTGTTATTTTCTTTAAATTTTAAAGTTCTACTTTCTGCACTTATTATCCCGGATGTAACTGTTCTTTGAAATTCATATCCTATTGGATTTCCTATTGCATAAACTGTTTGACCTGTTTTTACCTTACTTGAATCTCCTAATTTAGCACTTCTCATTCCCTCTATATTGATCTTTAATATGCTTAAATCTAATGTACTATCTGCCCATACAACATTTGCCTTATAACTATTTCCATTCTCTAGTGTCACATAGCAATTGCTGTATTTGTCTCCTGAAACATGCATATTTGTTACAATATAGCCTTTACTTGATACAATAATTCCTGTCCCTAATCCTAATTTTTCTATAGCATTTTCTGAAAAAACAGAATCCCCTACATCTTCTATCTTTGATATTCCCACTACGCTATAATTTGTTTCTGCTATTATATTTTCTATGCTCTCATCATTTTCATTTATATTGGTACTAGAAGTTCCTGTTCTTTCTACCTTTATTTCTTCGTTTGATTTGCTTATATCAATTCTGCTATACAATCTTACTAACGATACAATTAATATAGTTGTAACAATGATAATAAATGCAATAAAAATATTTCGTTTAGTCTTTTTCTTTTTAACTCTTTGATATCGATGCATAAAAAACCTCCTTTGGTACTCTTATTCTTATATTTTCCAAAAGAGTATTTTTTAATCATTTATTCATATTATCCTTAACTATTTTTTTATTTCTATTGAAATTTTTAATATTTTATATATATAATTAGGCTAAATTAGATAGGTAAAAATAACTATAGTTTTAAAATAAAAGGAGATTACAGTCATGGAAGAAAAATTACTAAATTTGACAAACCCACAAAAAAATATTTGGTATTTGGAAAAGTTTTATAACAACTCTTCTTTAAATACTATTTGTGGCACAGCTTTTGTAAATGAAGTTACAGATTTTTCTTTACTAAAAGAGTCTATCTGTCACATAGTAAATAATAATTATAGTTTTCATTTAAAAATCACTTTAGAAAAAAACGAACCAAAACAATATTATAAAGTAATGGAGTATGATGTACCTATAGTTGATGTTAATTCTAAGGAAGAATATTCCGAATATATAAATAACAAAATTAGTATCCCTTTTGATATTTATAACAAAAATTTATTTAATTTCTATATTTTTAGGTTTCCTAATGGTTTTTCAGCTTTTACTTTAATTATACATCACTTAATTTCTGATTCTTGGACATTGGGTCTTGTTTGCAATGAAATAATCAAGAATTATTCTAATCTAAAAAGAAATTTACCATTATTATCTTATGAGAATACTTATTTAGATTATATTAATTCTGAACAATCTTATATGGAAAGTAATAGATTTACTAAAGATAAAGAATATTGGGAAAATTTATTTAAGACTTTACCAGAACCTATAACTATTCCTAAATCAATTAATAATACAAATATAACAAACTCTAGCAAAGCTAATAGAATAGTTTTTACTGTAGATAAATCATTAATAAATGCTATTCGTAATTTTTGTAAGAATAACAAAGTTTCAGAATTTAATTTCTTTATGGCAGTCTTTGGTCTTTATTTAAGTAGAGTATGTAAAACTGAAGATTTTGTAGTTGGTACACCTATTTTAAATAGAAATAATTTTAATGCAAAACGTACTTGTGGTATGTTCATAAGTACTGCTCCATTTAGATTTGAAATTAATAATAATATTTCTTTTGCTGAATTTTGTAGCATAATTGGAAAAAATTCTTTATCAATGCTTAGACATCAGCAATATCCTTATTCTAAAATATTGGATTATTTAAGGGAAAATGATACAGAAATCCCAAATTTATATAATGTACTAATTTCTTATCAAATAACTAACACTCAATCTAATGAAGAAGGCATTAATTATAATACAACATGGTCTTTTAATGGAAATTGTTCAGATCCTTTGAATATTCAATTATTTGATTTAAATGATACTGGAAATCTAAATATTGCATATGATTATCAAACAGATATGTATCAATCATCTGATATTAATTTTATGCATAATAGAATTATTTATATAATAAATCAAGTATTAAATAATTCTGCTTTATTATTAAAAGATATAGAAATTCTTACACCTGAAGAAAAAGAAAAAATATTAATAGATTTTAATAAAACTGATTTAGAATATGACATAAATTCAAATGTAATAAGTCTATTTGAAAAACAAGTAAAAAATACACCTGATAAAATTGCTTTAGTTAGTAATGGGAAATCTTTAACATATAAAGAATTAAATAGTTCTGCAAATATTTTTGCCAATTTCTTAAAGAATAAGCATAATGTAAAACCTAATGATACTATTGGAATTATATTAAATCGTTCTTCAAATTTAATTATTGCAATACTTGCTATACTAAAGTGTGGTGCAAACTATATGCCTATTGATCCAGAATATCCACAAGAACGAATTACTTACATGTTAGAAAATAGTAAAACTAAAGTAGTAGTTACCAATAATCTTACAGAAGAATATATTCCTGTAAAACATGACCATATAAATATAGATTTATTTAATAGTACTTATAAATTAGATATAAAAGATACAGAAAATTTAAATGTGAATATTTCTCCAAAGTCTTTAGTATATCTTATTTATACATCAGGTTCTACTGGTAATCCTAAAGGTGTAATGATTACACATAGAAACTTACACAATTTTATTTTAGGTATGAAGCAAGCAATTGATTTTAATCCAAATAAAGTATGTGTATCTCTAACAACTATTTGTTTTGATATTTTTGGATTAGAATTATGGTGTTCTTTATGTTATGGATTAACTCTAGTTTTAGCAGATGAAGAAGAACAAAATGATGTAGTTTCTTTAAATAAACTTTGTTTAGAAAATAATGTTAATATTATTCAAACTACACCTTCTCGTTATTCTGCATTACTTAGCAAAGAAACTAATTTAGAATTTTTAAATAATATAACAGATATCTTGGTTGGTGGTGAATCTTTACCTAAAAACTTACTTGCAAAATTCAAAGAACTTTCAAATGCTAACATTATAAATGTATATGGGCCAACAGAAACTACAATATGGTCAACTTTAAAAGATTTAACAAATACTAATCTTATTTCTGTTGGTAAACCTATTGCAAATACACAGTGTTATATTTTAGATAAAAATTTAAAACCATTACCATATTACTGTCCTGGAGAACTATATATAGGTGGAGATGGAGTTACAAATGGTTATTTAGGAAGAGAGGATTTAACTGAAGAAAAGTTTATTCCTTCACCATTTAAAGAAAATGAAAAAATATATAATACAAATGATTTAGCATATTATACTCCTGATGGAGATATTGTGCATTTAGGAAGAACAGATTTTCAAGTAAAAATCCGTGGTTATAGAATTGAAGTTGAAGAAATAGAAAATAAAATTATTCGTTTTCCAGGAATAATACATACTGTCGTTATTCCAAATAAAAACAATAAATATTTATATTGCTATTATGTTGCAGATGAACAAATTAATCCTTCAAAATTAATATCTTTTTTACTTAAATATTTACCTAATTATATGATTCCTGCTTATTTTAAAAGGATTGATAAAATTCCATTAACTCCTAATGGAAAAATTAACAGAAAAGCATTACCTCCAATAGACGAAAATACAAATACTAATATAGAACTTGCACAAACTAATACTGAAAAATTGATTTCTTCTATACTAGAAAAAATCTTAAAAACAGATAATTTGGACATTAATACTCCGTTTTTATCTTTGGGAATTGATTCTCTTGGAATAATAGAACTTCAAACATCTTTATTGCACTATAACTTAAATTTAACTACTCAAACTTTTTATAGATATCCTACAATAAAAAGACTTGCTAAAAGAATCGATACTCACGAAGAATATTATACAGAGATGAATTTCCAAATTCCAGAATCATTTAAACATACAGAAACTGAAATAGATAATATTAAAGTATGTACAGATCAAAAAACTTTGGGTAATGTTTTACTTACAGGAGCTAATGGATTTATTGGAGTTCATGTTTTACATGAACTTTTGGAAACAACTAATATAAAGATTTATTGTTTTGTAAGAGGTACAAGTAAAGTACATGCACTTTCTAGATTAAAAGAAAGTTACGAATTCTACTTTAATAAGGATATTTCAGAATATTTTAATGACAGAATTTATGTTTTTAATGGAGAAATTATATATGATAATTTTAATTTGTCACAAGAAGATCTAGACATGATAACTTCTAATACAAAAACTATTATTCATACAGCAGCAATTGTTAAACATTATGGTGATTTTGAACAATTTAAGGACTCAAATATTGATGGTACAAGAAGAATCGCAAGTTTTGCATATGCAAATAAAAAACGCTTAATACATATATCTTCTATCAGTGTTTCAGGTAATTATCTTGTAAAACAAGATAACCATAATGTAGCATTTACGGAAAATGATTTATATATTGGTCAACATTATACAAAAAATGTTTATGTAAATAGTAAATTTGATGCTGAAAAAGTTGTTTACTCTTTTATGGAAAAAGGCTTAACTGCAGAAGTTTTAAGAATAGGAATTTTATCAGGAAGATATTCTGATGGAGTTTTCCAAAAGAATATAACAGCAAATGCTTTTTATAGTAGAATTAAATCTTTAATAGAATTAAAACATTTATCATATACAAATTTAGAACAGCATATAGAATTCACACCAGTGGATTTATGTGCTAAAGCAATTGTTTTATTAGCAGAGACTCAAACTGCTGAAAATAAAGTATTCCATTTGTATAATGATAATTTAGTGAATATAAAAGATATTATAAATGTTTTAAAAGACTTTAATTATAATATAACTCCTATGGATGACGAAACTTTTAAAGAATACATTTTAAAAGTAGCAGATAGCAGTGAAAATTCTAATCAATTAAAAGGAATAATTAATGATATATCTTTTGATAATTCTGACGAAGTATTAAACTATAATTTCTCTGTTGATATATCTTCAGAATTTACAAAAAAATATTTAAATCTTTTAGATTTTAAATGGCCAGAATTAGATAAAGATTATTTAACTAAAATATTTAAATATATGAAAAAAGTAAAATTTATATAGTACAAAGGATGTAATTTATATGAAAAAAAGATTTATTTTTAAAAAACCTACGTCAAGAATAGTATTAAGATATTGTTTTATTGCATTTATATTTTTGCTTGTTTGTGCAGTATTAATACCAACATTATTAAATTACGCACCTGGTTCAATTAATACACCATTTGACATAAAAATGTCTTATATCTCTTATGCACAACAGTTAACCATTATTGGTTTTGTAATATTATTAATTATATTTATATCAACTAAATTATGTCTTCGTGATGTAGATAATTGGTATACTAATAAAGATAAAAGAAAAGAAAAAAATACTATAGAAAAGATAAGGAAAAAATGTTTTAATATACCTTATATCATTTATATAATCGAATTATTTCTTCCTACATTAGGAATCCTTGGAGTAGTTCTCCTTACTGGTAGTCATCATGGAATTATGGTATTAAAAATATTTGTACTTACACTTTCACTTGCATTTTTGCTTGCAACATTTACATATATATTTTCTAAAAATATATATGCTGAAATACTTGCTAGTACATATAAAGAAGGTTCTGATTTAGGAATACGTGTAAATTTAAGAAAAAAAATAGTTTTACAAATAATGCCTTTATTTGTAAGTGTCCTTCTTCTTACTTCTTTTATGGGATATTCTAGAAGTGTAAAAGAAAAAGAAGATATATTCTTTACTTTATATAATGCAAGTTTAAATAATAATTTTGATATTAACGAAACATACGAAGTTGATGAAATTAAAGATATTTTATCTAATATAGAACTATATAGTTCAGATAGTTCCAGATTTATTATCTTTGAAGATAAAGTTATAACTGTTTCTGGTGATGCACCAAGTAATTTTTTAGTAGCATATACTAGAGAATTATCTTCTAATTACAATGGCAGAACTTATGATAGTTATGGAATAGATACACAAGGTGCCACTATAAAATTAAATTCTACAGAAGGAATTTGCTATGTTGGAATTTCATATAGCATTTCTTCTATAGAAACTATATACTTTTTAGGAATTACCTGTGGTATTTTATTAGTAATTGTTGGATTATTATTACATTATTTTTCAACTTCTATTACAACAGATATTAACAGAGTTACTAATGGTTTAAACTATATTTATAATAATTCAAAATTAGGATATATCGAAAAATTACCTGTTATCTCAAATGATGAATTTGGTGATTTAACAATTGCATTTAATAAAGTACAAGATAAAACTAAAGAATATATTGAAACAATTAGATCTAATCAAGAAACATTAATGGAAAGAGAACGTTTAGCATCTTTAGGACAATTAATTGGAGGTATTGCACACAACCTAAAAACACCAATAATGTCAATTTCAGGTGCTGCAGAAGGATTGTCTGATTTAGTAAAAGAATATGATTCTTCTATTGGAGATAAAGATGTAACAGAACAAGATCATCATGATATTGCAAAAGATATGAATTCTTGGATAGAAAAAATCAAAAATTATACAGAATATATGTCAGATGTTATAACCGCAGTTAAGGGGCAAGCAGTAAACTTCTCTTCTAATAATAGTATCCACTTTTATATGGATGAATTATTAAAGAGTATTAATATATTAATGAAACATGAGTTGAAAAATGCTTTAGTTACACTTAATATAAATAATTATGTACCATCAAATGTATATTTAAATGGTGATGTTAATAGTTTAGTACAAGTTGTTAATAACATGATTTCAAACTCTATTCAAGCATATGATGGAGAGCCAAATAAATCAATTGATTTAACATTAAAAACACAAGACAACAATATAATAATAGAAATTAAAGATTATGGTCCAGGTATGTCAAAAGAAGTTCAAAATAAATTGTTTAAAGAAATGATAACTACAAAAGGAAAAAACGGAACCGGACTTGGATTATTTATTTCTTACTCAACAATTAAGGCACATTTTAATGGTAATTTAACTTGTGAATCTAATAAAAATGGAACAACATTTACAATAACAATTCCATTATCTAGTGATTTAACTAAAACGGATAAGTAAAGCTTATCCGTTTTTTCCTGTTATTAAATTAGATTTTTTTACATTTATATTACTTTTTCTCTTTTTTTCTTGCTTTTCTATTTTTTTATTTATATAATTTTGATATTAAGGAGGGTTCTATCATGAGAAAAAATATGGTTTCCACGCAAAAATCCGAATTTAAAGTAATAGCTGTAGATGATGAACAAGGAATTCTAGATTCTTTATCAATTTTTATGAAAAGATCTGGATACGACTTTGTTGGTATTACATCACCTATAGAAGCAATAGAAAAAGTAAAAAATGAACATTTTGATTTAATGGTTTTGGACTTTATAATGGAACCTATCCATGGTGATAAAGTTGTAGAAGAAATACGTAAATTTAATAAAGATTTATATATTTTACTACTTACAGGTCATAAAGATTTGGCTCCACCTTTAGAGACGATTCATAAACTAGATATTCAAGGTTATTGTGAAAAAAGTGATAAATTTGACCAATTACTTTTATTAATAGAATCTGGTTTAAAATCAGTTTCACAAATGAGAACTATAAATAATATAAATCAAAACCTAGAAAAAGCATATATGGATAGTATCGAAATCTTACGTCATACTGTTGAAGCAAAAGATCCTTATACAAAAGGTCATTCAGATAGGGTTGCTGAATATTCAGTATTACTTGGTAAAAAACTAAATGTTTCATCAGATGACTTACAAATTTTACGTATTGGTGGGTTATTCCATGATATTGGAAAAATTGGAATTCCAGATAGTATTCTTCTAAAAGAAGGTAAATTAACAGATGAGGAATATAATAAAATTAAAGAACATCCTTTAATCGGTTTTAATATATTAGAACATGCTTCTATGTTTAAAAATATATTAGATATTGTAAAATACCATCATGAAAGGTTCGACGGTAATGGATATCCAGAAAAACTTGATGGCAATAATATTCCTTATTTAGCAAAAATAGTTGCTGTCGCAGATAGTTTTGATGCAATGACATCAAAAAGAAGTTACAGAGATTCTTTAGACATTACAATTGTAAAAGATGAAATACTAAAAAATCTTGGTACACAATTTGATCCTGAAATTGGAATCGCATTTTTGGATATTATTGATAATAATTTTGATTCAATCCAGGAAATTCAAAAAAAGTTTTAATTTGTATAAAATGAAAAGTTATCTTTATCTACAGAATTTATACAAAAGATAAAGTCATACTTTTCTTTTATATATATATAATTTATTAAGGAGGGGGTTTTTATATGATACTACCAGCATCAGAAACCAGAAAAATGGCCCGTGAAGCATTACAAGGTAAATGGGGAAAATCTGCTTTAATTATTTTAATATATTTAGCAATTTCTCTTGTAATAGGTTTACTTTCTGCAATTCCTATACTAGGTTTTCTTGTTATGATAGGTGAATTTGTTATTATGATTCCTATATCTTTTGGGCTTGGTATGACATTTTTAAAATTAAAAAGAAATCAGGAAGTTGGATATGTAGATTTCTTAACAGATGGTTTTAAAAACTTCAGTAGAGCATGGTGTGTTACAGGAAGACTTTTACTTAAAATGATTGTTCCTATAATTCTTTATATAGTGGGATTTGTAATCATGACAATCTCTGCTGTATCTTCACTTGTTGGAGCAGTTTCATTAAGTTCTTCTGTAACAGGTACATCTTTAGTATTTATGTTCATATCAATCATATTAATCGCAGTAGCTGCTGGTTTCTTTATAGTACTTGGATTAAAATATGCTTTATCAGTACATATAGCAATAGACAATCCAGATATGCCAGCTGCAGATTGTGTTAATAAAAGTGGAGAACTTATGGATGGAAATTCTGGTAAATTATTCTGCTTAACACTTTCTTTTATAGGATGGTTCTTATTAGCTTCAATTTTACCAGCAATCTTTTCTGCTATAGGAATTGATTTCTTATATATTTTAACATTCCTTGCAGCAGAAGTTTTCTTATTACCATATATATACATGGCAATTGTAGTATTTTATGAAAATATTGCTGAAATTTCTAATTCTAGCACAGTAGAAACAGCTGGAAATGTAACAACAGAAGAAAATACTAATGGAATTCAAGAAAAATCTGGTTCACAAGATGTTAGAGCTGAAATAGTAGATATTCCAGAATTAGAAAAAAAACCAAATGAGGATAATAATGAATAATCTATACAAAAAAGACATTACTTTTTAGTAATGTCTTTTTTTAATAATTTTTTATTTTCTATTCTCCTATTTTCATAGATAATTTTACTTTTTGTCTATCATTATCTATTCCAATAACTTTTACCTTAACAATATCTCCAACAGAAACAATGTCGGAAGGATTTTTAACAAATTTTTCACTCATTTCTGATATGTGGACAAGTCCATCATGTTTTACTCCTATATCCACAAATGCTCCAAAATCTATAACATTTCTAACAGTTCCTGTTAATATCATACCTTCTCTTAAGTCTTCAAATTTTAATACATCTTGTCTTAATATAGGTTTTGGCATATCTTCTCTAGGATCTCTTCCTGGTTTTCCTAGTTCATCTATAATATCATTTAAGGTTAACTCTCCTATTTCTAATTGTTTTGCAGTTTCCTTTACATTTACATCTGAAAGTTTTACTTTTATTTCTCTTATTTTATCTTTGTCTTTTAAATCTTCTACTTTATATCCTAAGTTATTTAAAAGTTTTTCTGCACTTTCATAACTTTCTGGATGTACTGCAGTATTTTCTAATGCATTTTTTCCATCTGGTATTCTAATAAATCCTGCACATTGCTCAAAAGCTACTTTTCCTAGTTTTGGAACTTTTAATAATTGTTTTCTTTCTGTTAATTTTCCGTTTTCGTCTCTGTATTTAACAATATTTTTAGCTATTGTCTTATTTATTCCAGAAACATATGAAAGAAGTGATGGTGTTGCAGTGTTTACATCTACACCAACTTTATTAACACTATCTTCTACAACTCCTGCTAAACTTTCTTCAAGTTTCTTTTGATTAACATCGTGTTGATATTGTCCTACACCAATTGATTTTGGATCTATTTTTACAAATTCAGCAAGTGGATCTTGTAGTCTTCTTGCTATTGATATAGCTCCTCTTATTGAAACATTAATATCTGGATATTCTTCTGTTGCAAGTTTTGATGCAGAATATACAGATGCTCCTGCTTCACTTACTATTGTATATAATACTTTATGATCACATTTTTTAATCATTTCTGATACGAACATTTCTGATTCTCTTGAAGCTGTACCATTTCCTATTGCAATCATATCTACTTTATCTTTATTAATTAATTTTATTAATTCTTTTTCTGCACCTTCTACATCATTTTGTGGCTCTGTAGGATATACTGTTGTTATATCTAATACTTTTCCTGTTTCATCTATTATTGCTATTTTACATCCTGTTCTATATGCCGGGTCAAATCCCATAACAGTTATTCCTTTGATTGGTGCACCAAGTAATAATTGTTTTGCATTTTTTCCAAATACTTTTATAGCTTGTTCTTCTGCTTTTTCTGTTAAGTCAGATCTTATTTCTCTATCTATTGAAGGCTCAATTAATCTTTTAAAACTATCTACTATTGTAGCTATTAGATATTGTGTAAATTGTGTTTCGCCTTTAATTATGTCCTTTTGTATTATTTGTAATATTTTTTCTTCGTCTTTAACTATTTTTACTTTTAAGAAGTCTTCTTTTTCTCCCCTATTTATAGCTAAAATTCTGTGGCTTGGCATTTTATTTACTTTTTCATTAAAATCATAATACATTTCATATGCAGATTTTTCATCTGGTTTACTTGCTTTAGTTTCTATCATTCCTTCTGTATATACAATCTTCTTTATAATTTTTCTATATTCTGGATTATCTGAAATATTTTCCGCAATAATATCTAAAGCTCCTTGTATAGCTTCTTCTGCTGATTTTACTTCTTTTTCCTCATTTATATATTCTGTTGCAATTTCATTTATATCTCTTGTTTCTGTTTGCGCTAAAATAATTTCTGCTAACGGTTCTAGTCCTTTTGCTTTTGCCACTGTTGCTCTTGTCTTTTTCTTTTGTTTATATGGTCTATAAATATCTTCTACTTCTGCTAAAGTTACAGCATTTTCTAAGTCTTTTACAATTTCTTCTGTTAATTTTCCTTGTTCTTCTATAGAATTTGTAACTTCTTCTTTTCTTTTTTCTAAGTTTCTTAAATAATTTAGTCTTTCACTAAAAGTTCTTAATGTTTCATCAGAAAGTCCACCTGTAACTTCTTTTCTATATCTTGCAATAAAAGGTATTGTATTACCTTCATCTATTAATTTTATTGTGTTTTCTACTTGACTTATTTTAATATTTAACTCATCTGCAATAATTTGCTCTATTTTTTTCATTCTAATATCATTTTCCTTCCTTGAAGATTTCGATATATTTTTATGCTAATTTTTCTCTATATTTTGATAATCCTTCTAATTCGCTTATTTGATCTGGTCTTAATTTATAATCTTCTTCAGATACTTCTGTTACCCAATTAATATCTTCTGATGTCATACCATATTCGCGAAGTATATCTGCATCTTCAAATAATTTTTCTATTGTATCATGGCTTCTTCCATGTGTTTTTCTATCTAAATATCCATCATCATTTTTTGTTTCAGAAAAATGTATATGTCCTACATATTTTTGGCATTTTTCTTTATCTAGATATCCTTTTATAAATTCTTTCATAGGACTATGCCATGTTGTTGCTTGGCAATATATATGACAAATGTCTATACACGCTTTAATATTTGGACTATCTACTTCTTCACATAAATCTAATACTGTACAAGTATTTTTTTCATTCATCATAAATAAATTTTCTAAAAAGATTGTTACTTTTGTTCCTTTTAAGAAATTCCCTATTTCTTTAATATCTTCTAGTGTTGTTAATCTATGACTTTGTATTGTACTAAGTGTATGATATATAATATTTATTTTTATTCCATATTCATTTGATAAATCTATTAGCTGTTGTAATTCGCTATACAATAAATCTTTTTTTCTATATAAAAGTAATTCAATATCATAATAAGCAAGAGGTGGATGTACTGTTATTTCTTCTAGATTTGGAAATCTTTCCATTAATCCTCTTATTGGTTTTTCTGCCTCAAAATCCACTAATTCATCTTTGCTTTTTGCAAAATATTGTATTTCGATTCCTTTTTCTTTTTCTATATAGTGGCTCATTGCCTCTATTCCTTCTAAATATTCATTTGTTTTTGGATGTATTTTCATTATACTTAATCACTCTTCTTTCTATTGCATATCATTAATCTAATCCTAAGTATTCGTTATATGTGCATTCTTTATCTATCACTTTACCATCAGCTTTTATATCTATAATACGATTTGCAACTGTTTGAACTAATTGATGGTCGTGTGAAGAAAATATCATATCTCCTTTAAATCTTGACATTCCTTCATTTAGTGCTGTAATGCTTTCCATATCTAAGTGGTTTGTTGGTTCATCAAATATTAAGAAATTTGCTCCTGATAACATTAATTTTGATAAAACACATCTAACTTTTTCTCCTCCTGATAATACTTCTACTTTCTTTAATGCTTCATCTCCAGAGAATAACATTCTTCCTAAAAAGCTTCTTACATATGTTTCATCTGGATCTTTAGAATATTGTCTAAGCCAATCTGTTATGCTTAAATCTTGTGTAAATAAATAGCTATTATCTTTTGGGAAATATGCATGTGTAATTGTTGTTCCCCAAGATACTGTTCCTTCATCTGGTTCTAATTCTCCAGCAATTATTTGGAATAATGTAGTCTTTGCATTTTCGTTATCAGCAAGTACAGCAATTTTATTGTCTGCTTTTACTGTAAATGATACATTATCTAATATTTTTTCGCCTTCTATTGTTTTACTAATATTTTTTACAGTTAAGATATCGTTTCCAACATCTCTATCAGGTTTAAAATCTATATATGGATATCTTCTATTAGATGGCTTAATTTCATCTAATTGGATTTTTTCTAAAGATTTCTTTCTAGATGTAGCTTGTTTTGATTTTGAAGCATTAGCACTAAAACGAGCAATAAATTCTTGTAATTCTTTAATTTTTTCTTCTTTCTTTTTATTTGCATCTTTCATTTGTTTTAGTGCAAGCTGACTTGATTCATACCAGAAATCATAGTTTCCAGGATAAACTTTTATTTTTCCAAAATCAACATCTGCAATATGTGTACAAACTTTATTTAAGAAATATCTATCGTGTGATACAACTAGTACTGTATTTTCGAAGTTCATTAAAAAATCTTCAAGCCACTGAATTGTTTTTAAATCCAAATCGTTTGTAGGCTCATCTAGTAATAATATATCTGGATTACCAAATAAACTTTGTGCAAGTAATATTTTTACTTTTTCTCTATCGTCTATTTCTTTCATTAATTTATAATGATTTTCTGGTGAAATTCCTAAATCATTTAATAATGTTGCTGCATCTGATTCTGCATTCCATCCATCAAGTTCTGCAAATCTTTCTTCTAATGCTGCAGCTTTCATACCATCTTCTTCTGTAAAGTCTTCTTTTGCATATATATCATCTTTTTCTTTCATAATGCTATAAAGTTCTTGATTTCCCATTATAACTGCATCTAGTACATTATATTCGTCAAAAGCAAAGTGATCTTGTTTTAAAATAGATATTCTCTCTCCTTTATCTATTGTTACATCTCCTTTGCTTGGTTCTAATTCTCCAGAAAGAACTTTTAAGAATGTAGATTTTCCTGCACCATTTGCACCTATTATTCCATAGCAATTTCCTTTTCCAAATTTAATGTTTACGTCTTCAAATAAAACTCTTTTTCCAAAACGTACGGTTACACCATTTACGGATAACATATATTTTCCTCCCTTTTTTAAGCTTGCATTATTATATACTATTTTTGTAAGTTTTACAACCTTAGTTTCACCCAAAAAAGTAAGCATTCTGCTCGAATGCTTACTTTTTTTACTTATCTACTCTCCACTTCCTATAAAATCGAAGATTCCAATGGTGTCTTAGTTTAACATGTCTTTTTTCCTTAGCCAAACTACAGAAATAATTGTAAGCAATGTTGCTATAAATATCATTATCCAAAATCCTAATGCACTTCCCTCAAATGGTAGCTTTACATTCATTCCCCAAAAACTTGCAATCATTGTTGGTACTGCAATAATAATTGTAATTGATGTTAATGATTTCATAACTCCATTTAAGTTATTAGAAATAATTGATGCATATGCATCCATAGTGCCATTTAAAATGTCACTGTATATTTTACTCATTTCTATAGCTTGTTTATTTTCTATAATTGCATCTTCTAAAATATCTTCATCTTCGTCATATAATTTTATATTCTTTATTTTTAAAGTTCTTTCCATAACAGCTTCATTAGATCTTAATGATGTAGTTATATATACTAAAGATTTCTCTAAACTTAATAATTTTAATAATTCTCGATTTTTCATTGAATCTTTTAACACATTTTCTGCAATCTCTGTTTCTTTATTAATCTTTTTTAAGTATTGTAAATATTCTGAAGAATTGTTATACATCATCTGTAAAATAAATCTACTCTTTTTATATGTATAAAATCCTTTTACTTTACCAGTTTCAAATTTCTTTATTAAGCTACATTCTCTTAATGATACTGTTATAAAGAAATCATCTCTAACAACAATCATACCTATTGGCATAGTAGAATATATATATCCTCCACTTTCTGTTTTTTCTGTAACTGGTATATCAATAATAAATAATATTGTGTCATCATCATCTTCTATATCGATTCTGGCTTTTTCTTCGTAGTCTAGTGAATATCTTATAAAATCGTCTTTTATATTTACTTTCTCACAAACTTCTTGTATTTCTTTTTCGGACGGATTTACCATGTGTATCCAAGTACCACGTTCATATGTTTTTACTCTTTCAAATTTATTTGTCTCTATATTTGTGTTATATAGTCTTATCATATTATAAATCCCCCTTCTTTTATTTTTATAGAATAAGAACAAAAGGGGCATGATTGAACTGTTATGCCATTTTTAATAACTCACATGGCCCGTCTTTGTTCGTTCGCCAAAATTGCGTAGCAATTTTGTGTGAAATCTATTATATAGTAGGAAAGTTCTACGAACTTTCCTACTATATAATAAATAGGAGCCAATTTTGCTCCTATTTATTTGACTATATTTAGTTTACATATATTTTTATCTTTTGTCAAGTTTTATTATTTTAGTAAAACTTTCTTTTTAATTATAATTACACCTATTACAAGTATTCCTAATCCAATTATTGTAGCAATTATTATAATTAATTGTCTATTCTGACCAAATGGTACTATAAAGTGAACTTCTTCTGATATTGATGTATCTAGTTCTAACAATGTTGTTTTATCAGTTGGATTAGCATTTCCTGGTGTCTCTGTAATTAAAAGTGTTTGTGGATTTCCACTTGCATCGTCTCTAGTTGCTTCATAGTATGGTCTTCTACCATTATCTATAGTTACTTGGATTATTTCTGCAACGTTTTCGTCTGGTACATTTGTCGCACTTTCATCTCCTGCTAAATCTTCATCTCTTGAAATTACCCTAGATAATGTTAATACATTTTTTAATTCAATTTGTCCAGAAGGTTCTAATATACCTTTAGATTTAGTTGGATCTGAATTGATTGCACCTGTTATATCAGATGGATAATTGTCTGAGCTTGGGAATTGAACTACTTGATCTATGTATTGATTTACATCTTTAAATACTTGTTCTCCTAGTAACTCTTTTCCAGAAACTCTATATTCAGCCTCTGATAATGTTGCACCTCTTGTCTTTTTAACATCCCATATCTTCTTGTCTGTTTCTTTGGCTTTAGCTGTAGCAGATCCTACGACATTTCCATCTTTATCTCTTACTGAGCCAGATGTATTTATTATAATTTCACCTGTTCTATTAGTATATTCGTCATGATATTCTAATATGTTTGGAATATAGTCGATAATTTTATTTACATTCATTTTATTTAACTTACTATCTGCAGGTTTTTCTCCTCTTACATAGTAGTTAACATCATTATAGTCAATTTCACTCTCATTTGTAATAGTAAATGTGTAGCTTATTTGTGCAGTAGCACCATATAATAACGCTTCATCTACAGTTCCTTCTACTAATCCTTGTACATCAAGTTCTCTATCTGGTTTATATTTATTTGATATCCAGGTTAATCCTGGTGCTGTTGCTCCAGAATCAAATATAGTATTTCCATCTGTAGCTAATAATCTAACATTTCCTACATTTTTATGTAATATAATCTTTGTTCTTGGTCTTTCTATAATACCAAAGTCAACATTAGTTACATCATATTCTAATTTTTCATCGCCAGTGTATTCTACTTCCATATTCATTCCTGCAGTAGTAGCATACATATATGTTTTTTCTGCTAATGTTGGTACATTGCTAGAGTTTCTATCTGAATCTAATACTGTTGCATTGCTATATTGTAGTGTTCTACTATAAGAATTTACTTCTTCTCTTCTAGATTGATTATCTGTTGCATCATTACTTCTTGGTGTAGTTTCTGCATACCAATAATTGTCTTCACCTTCGTAATTTTCTTCAAAGTATAATGTAGATTTATAATCTTGACCTGTATACATTTGGTTTTCATTTTGTACCGCTTGTAAACATTCTTTATCTCCATAAGTGAATCTTATAAAGTAATCTCCTGGTATATATCCAGAAATAGTATATGTTCCATCAGTTCCGGTTCTTACTGTTACATCTGACACTTTTTGTCCATCTTCACTTTCATACCAATTCATAACATCTTCATTTTCCGACCATTTTCCTGTAGTATCTTGATTTATACAAATCAATTCTACTTGTACTTTATTAACCCTTTGTGTATCTTCATTGGTTAATTCTCCATCACCGATTCTCTCATTGTTATTCAATTTTGTAATATCTGGTGAATCTTCAAATACTGTTCCACTTATTGTTCTTGCAGGTCCTGGTTTAATTCTTAATCCTGGTGCATAATCTGCATCATCTTCGAAAACTTCTCTACTTCTTGTAGTTTTTTCTTCAGCACTTAAATTTTGATATGAATCTGTTTTTGATTCAGCAATAAAGTTTTGTACTTCTGAGCTTACTGGATCCATATTATTTGGTGTAGAGTCTATATCAATTAAACCTGCTGTTTCTCCTGCAGTTGTCATTGTTTTACCATTTAAATCTGTTTTATTATTTGTATATGTATTTCTATATCCTGCAATTTCTGCAAGGTTTTCTTCTGTAGATTCTTTATTAGAATCAAACAATTCTCTAATAGTTTGGTCTGATAATTGATATCTAATATATACATATTTTCTATCTGTTATACCTGTATTTGCTAATGATGTAGTATGCATACTATTATATGTTTTTCCATTTCTCGATACCTGACTGGTTTGTGTCCAATTAATTGTATTATTATTTTCGTCCCATGATTCCATATAATTATATGATGTATCATAATAATCGTTCAAGTCTGTTACATAACCAGTTATTTGTCCTACTGATTCATTTTGTATTTGTATTACATATGTAATATAAACTTCTAATCTATTACGTCCGCTATAACCTAAATCAGATCTTGAAATTTCTCTTTCATATGGAGCCACATCAGTACCTCTCATATCTACTTCCAATGGTAATTCACCACCTGGATAATCATATGTATGTTCTTTTCCGTTTATTCTCACTTCTACATTTACTAAGTCTTTTCTTAAGTTAAAGTCAAATTTTTCTCTTTCTAGTAGACCTAAGTTTATATTTAATAATTCATCTTCTGTATTATCTTTATCATAATATACAATACTGTCTGAACCGCTTGGTCCTGTATAAGCATTTATTAAAAATTCACTATTAGTTGTATCTGTCCATAATGGAACTGTGTTATTACTATCAACAGGTGAGAATTTAGCATTAAAACTATCTCTCTCTGATGGAGTTTCTGTTGCATATGATCTTAATTTTCTATCTGGACTATCTGAACTTTCTCCAACATTATATGTTGTAGGCTCGTAAATTTGTCCATTATATGTAAATTTAATATAATATTCATATGCTTTAGATTTATGTAGAAATTTATAATTTCCATCTTTATCAGTATTCATTGTTTCTGGCTGTGAGCCTGGCTCTGAACTATACAATGTTACTGTTACTCCTTCCAGAGGTGAATCTGGCGGATCTCCTGTACTATTATAGTAACCGTTTTCTCTCTGATCTTTATTTATTACTTGGTCTTTGAAGACCTTACCTCCCAGATCCATAAAACTGTCATTGAATACTGTCATCGTTGAGTCATCATCTAACGTTACATTCATATTTGTTAAATCATAAAATGTTTGTCCATTCCATGTTGCATAACCTGTTATATCATAATTATATGGTGTTTCTACTTCTTTAATTGTATAATCTCCTATTAGTACATCTTCTATTATTGCTTCACCTTTAGAGTTTGTTGTTCCTCTATATTGTACTTTTCCATCACTCCAAAGTTCATATTTTGCACCTGATACTAATATCTCTGGTTCATATCTATCTTTCTTTATTATTTTTAATTGAACTACACCTAAAACTCCTGGAAGTGTTGCACTATCACTAGACGTGGTTGATTCTTCTTCGTGTTGATAATGTTCAACTACTTGTACTGAACCTGGACCATTTTTACATTCATAACCATCATGTCCAGATCCAACTGGGCTTACTGAATAACATGTTAATATATACTGATAACATACTTTTTTGCTTACAGTTCCAGTAACATTAACAGTTACGCTATCAATTTTTTTAACTTTTTCTGACTTTTTTATATATATATAAAATTGTCCATTATTTGTAATATTGCTTACACTATACTTTCCATCACTAGAAGTAGAATTATTATTTAATGTTACTGTTCCTTTATCTGTTGTCACTACAACTGAACTAATCGAACCTTGAAATGATACCGAATAAGGTCCAATTTGATATGTGTCATCATTATATCTTTTCCATTCTAAGTTGTTCTTATTGGTTTTATCTGTAACACTTGCTGTAGTTCCCGATGTATAATCTGTATGAGCATAATATTTATTTGTTACACTATAATAATGATGTGCTCCATATGATTTACCACATTGTCCTGCTTCACCTTGTTGTGTACAGTTATATGGAGCATAGGGATCATATTCTACTAAATCTTCAAAGTGAATATCCAAACCACTTTGACCTTCATATAAAGTTGGTGTTTCCGACATATTAGGATAGCTTGCATTTCCTGCACTAGCATTTACACTATTTATATTAAATATAATCATATATAATATAAACATTAATAATATTAATAATATTCTCTTTATATTTCTTTTTAATGTACTCATTTCCTACCTCCCTTCTATTTTATATTTTCTTATAATACTGATTCCTCCTACTACAATTACTAATAATACAATTAATAAAGATACATTTAATATAGTTCTACCAGTGCTTGTACCTATGATAAGTCTTGCACTCGAAGTATTGTTTTCTTCATTATTATCTAATGCGTTATTATCATTAGTTGCTTCAAAATAAGCATTATTATTTATAATTCCTAAATTTTCTTGTGTTAATTCTTTTGTAGCAATTAAAGTTACTTGTTTTGACTCTCCGGCATTTAACTCACTTACTTCTGTATTGTATAATTTTCCATTTGATTCATACCAATTTTTATTTAAAATTTGGTTAAATGATAATCCTTCTGGCAATTCATCAATTATTGATTGAATATATCCTTTTGTTTCTCCATTATTTGTAATAGTTATTGTGTATTCAATATTTGCAGTAGTTCCTTCTATGTTTCTTCCTGCTATTTCTAATTTTCCCATTTTAACATTGTCATAAGTATAATTTCTTTGAGAGCCATTTCTTTGTATAGTTTGAACTCCTGAAAGTACCTTATCTATTCCAATGTCAAATGTAGCTGTTCTAATTAATCCCATATTAATATAATTTACATTACTATCTGTTATTTCTATTACATCTGTCATTCCTACATATTCTGTATTGCCATCTATTGTTGCAGTTGTTTCAATTGCTTTAGATGTTATAACATTACTTTCTCCTTCTTTCATATATTGTGTAATTTTATAATTATTCCTATTGAATCTAAATACAACAATATACCTTCCAGGCTCTAATCCACTTAATGTATATCCACTACCTGATGAAGTAGCTTTTATATCTTGTCCAACTGCGTTTTCTGCGATTTCGGATGTTTCCGCATCTACAACAGTAACTTCATTTCCTGAAATTAATTCTTCACTAGAATCCATCGTTCCATCTTCATTGCTATCTAACCAAATCGAACCACTTATGTTATATCTACCTTCTTGATTATTTGGATTATCTGGATCATCTGGATTATTTGGATTTTCTGGATTTTGTTCACTTATTCCATAATGAACTATTTCATTTGACGTTTTCTCTGGAATATAATCTCCATATGCTCTTGCTATATTAGTCAATGTAGTATTTTGTTCTAACTCTTTTACGGTAACTACAATGTTTATTGATATAGTTTTTCCTGCTGGTATCATACTGGTAATTGTTACTTCATTTTTTTCTTTATTATATTTTGGCAATCCAGTTGAAGTAATATAATCATCAGAATCAAAGGTAGTACTAAAATCAAAGAATTCATTTGTCTCAGTATTATATGGTTCTTCAAATTTATTATATTCCATTGTTTCTGGTTGTACTTCTTTAGGGAATGTATCCGTAATATAAATTTTTGAGTCTATATCTTTACTATTATTTGTTATCTTTATTGTATATGTTATTTCGTCGTTACTTTTCACCTCTTGATTTGCAGTTGGTGAACTTTTTTCTATTGTTATATCAGCTCCTAGAATTGTATTATTTGAAATATTAGATCTATATATTTCATCTCCTACTTTTGTATTTCCTGGAAATTTAAATACCGTTTCAAGATCTGTCATTTCTGTTACATCTGCTGAAAATCTTATTTCTGCTACTTCACCTGCTTCTATTTTATTTACTTTAAAAGTTACTATATTGTCATTAATTTCTGTAAACGTATTATCTTCATTTAAAACTGCATCACTCAATCCATCGTTTATAACTCTTGGATTTGAAGCAGTTAATCCATTAGGTACTTCTATTGTGCTTTCTACATCCTTTATATCTTCATCTGTCATATTATAAATAAAATATCCATATGTATATTGATTTTTATTATTTAAGAACGTTCTTTTAATGTACGCTAATTCTACTTTTAATTTCCCTTGTTTTATTATAGTTGTTAAACTACCTGTAGTCTGTGTTTCACCATTAAGTTTTAAATTAAATTCTGACTTTGCAATCTTTTGTATAGAATTATCTTCTATTTTTTTAGCCCTAAGATTATATTCTATTGATTTTGTTTCTCCGACATCTAATGAATTTACTTTTAGTGTTAATTTATCTGTATCAGGTTGTTCTGTATATACTCCAATATATTTACCTGCAGTCGTTCCTTCTTGTTCTAAAAATGGATTTTCATTTGCTGTTACATATATCATTCCATCAGGAACCGGTGCTTCTATTTCTATGTTTTCCACAGTGTTATTACTATTGTTTGTAACATCTATTTTAAAATTTAAAATCTCATATTCAAATACTTCTGAATTTTCTACTAAATCTGTATCTCCGACTTTAGCTGTAATTTTCACATCTATGCTACTATTACTAGCTGAAGCAACTGTGTTGCTATCATTATTAATAGAATTTTGTACTTCTGGTGTAGCTACACCTAAAGTTTGTGTTGTTTCTAGACTTTGTCCATCTAAATTATATCTAACTGTATATGTTGTAAAAGTTTTTTGATTTGCAGAAAGTTGTGCAGGAATATTAATGTTATATGCAAAGTTAAATTCATCTGCTTTTGCAATATTATTATTTAAAACAATCTTATATGATTTAACGCTTGACATATTTCCTATGTCTGTTTTCCAATTTCCACTATTTTCATCTATCTCATTATTTTCAGAATAATATACTGTTGCATCAATCCCACTTGTTTTTAATGCTTCTTTTAAGTTTGCATCAAATGTACTTCCTAGATCTCCGCCATTTGCATTAGTATTTCCTGCAAATGGTACTTTACCTAAAATTCTTACATTGCTAATTTCACTTTCGTAGTTATTAACAATTGTAGTATTTAAACTTGCTGTTTTAGCATCTGAATTTATTTCTAGTTGTCCTGTAACAGTATTTTCGTCTAATGACATTTGCGAATCATTATTGTTATATCCACTTAAAGAACTAACCGTAATTAATCCTGATTTTGCAGTTATATTAAATGGTATATTTATACAGTCTTTATTTTGTGCACTATATTCTGTATGTTGTGCAAGTTCATTTGTATAAGTCATTTGTACATTACATTCTTTAGTTGATACTGTATTTTTTAACTTTATAGCCGCTGGAATTAATATTTTTGTTCCATCTTGAATTCCTAATTTATAATTTGTCTCTTCACCAGATAATTTAATGATTAGTTCTCTATTATCTTTTAAATTAGCTGATTCTAATTTTAATTCTGTATTATATAGTAAAGATATTTCTCCTATACTTATGCTTTCAATTTCTTCTGGAAATACAATATGTATTTCAGGATTTTTAAATAAGTCATAAGCATTACTATTTGTTACTAAATTTAATGTAAAATTAACATTATTATCTACAAAAGGTGTTAATGTTGTTTGATCCATTTGTAGGTCTACTTTTGTATATGTTTCATTTAATTTAACTTCTCCTTCGTAGTTTTTATCAATTTTAATTCCTTCTTTTATAGCGGAAAATCTTTTAATTACATTCATTTTATAATTCAATTTTGAATCGATAACTTTACCATTTCTTAATTCTAAAATTCCTTCTACTTGTGGTTTACTTATTTCTATTCTTATATTTCTTTGATTTTTTTCATAAGATACTTCTAGTTCACCATTACTATTTTTTTCGGAATCTTTATTTAAAGTTCCAATTAAATTATCATCACTGTCATATATATTTATATATCCTTCTTCTCCTAGTACTTTTTTAAACATAGATTCTTTAACAGCAATAGATTTATAATATATTTTATCTGTTACTCCTTCATCTTCTCCTAGTTTAAAAACAGTATTATTCGTACTTACATCTATTTTTTCTTTTGCATCTTTATTACTTATATTTAATTTGTAATATAAGTTATAAGCTGTCTCATTATAGTTATCATATAAAAATCCTTTATTAATAAGTTCTGGACTGTATACTTCTGCTGAAATGTTACTTCCTATTTTTTTTGTAATTTCGTGTTGTTTACTATAATTTGTTTGAATTGTATTTTCTGTTGAATATACTTTTACATCAGCTACTACATTTGTTGCAATTTGTAATTTTTCTTTTAACAAGTCATTAATCTTTGCATTATATATGTATGTAACTACATATTCGTCAGCATCATCGTAAAAACTAATTTCATTATTTTCATTTGTTGTATTATTTATTTTTACTTCTATGTTTCCACTATTTTGGTCATATGTATAATTATTTGCTCCAAAATTGCTTCCAAATTCATCTCCATTAGTTGCTTTAGTTCTATTTGCATATATTCTAACTTCTGATGGTAACATCTTATTTATTTGTGGAGCTGTAATATGTAAATTTGTTTGTTCTACAGGGCTTTTTCTTTCGTTTTGTCTCAATGTTATTTTTTCTTGTAATAATGTTTTATCATTACTTGGTAAAAATGCTAAGATTTCTGAAGTTAGACTAAATGCTGTATTTAAATTCCATTTAACCTTAATAGTAATTTCTTTCTTTATATTTCTTTCTTTTCCATTATTATCTATATATGTTGCTACTAAATTAACTTTTGTCTCTCTATCAATATAATCTAACAAAATCCTATCTTTTTTATCCATTGTTACTGGAATTGAAATTGTTTTCTCTGTAGTTACATCCTTAATATTTACTGTATTATTTTCTAATTTCTGTACATTCTCATCTTGAACATTTTGCATAACAAAATTAGGATTATCTACCGAAACTTGTATATTGGTTAAATATCCTTCATCAACGTTAATATTAAAGTTTAAACTTGTTATATTCTCTTCGCTTATTTCTACACTATGTGCTTGTTGGTTACCATTTACAAGGTATGCGTCAAATTTAACATGTCTATTATTCGTGCTATTCCCCTGTTTTTCTAGTTCATCTGTTGCAGCATATACATTAGTTGGAATAAAGCATATTTCTCCTACTATTATTAAAACCAACAAAATAGCTGACAGTAGTGTTCTCCAAATTTTAGCCCTATCCATATTGACCTCCCTAGTTTATTGTTTAAGAATAATTCCTTTATTTATAATTATAAAGTTATTATTTTTTTAGTAAATATGTATATTTCACATATTACATAAAATATGTCCTACCTCCTTACGGATATTCTTTTTTTTTGCAATATTATTTTTTTATTACATTTTTATTAATTTTTTTTATTCAATAAACTTATTTTGTATAAAATATACGGAAATCAATATAAATAACTTTTTAAATATTTTTATCAAAATAATATATTAAATTAATTATCTATGATATTCCTTCATAAATTAAGAACTTTTTAATTTTTATTAATGGACAACTCTCGCTTCGCGAGAACTTTTCTCTATTTTTTTCAATTTAACTATATATATTTAAGTTCTCTAAGAAAGGTGAAGATTTGTCGATGCGAAAAATTACATAGTAATTTTTTCTATCTAACAAAAAAGCTAGATACTAATTGTATCTAGCTTTTTTAGTAATTATAAATATTTTTCTGGATTAACTCTTACTCCATTTATTCTTATTTCAAAATGAAGATGAGCCCCTCCTCTTGGATTACTTGGTGTTGGTCTTGGTTGTACATTTCCTGTATTTCCAACATTCATTATTTGTTGTCCTTGTTTTACTTTTTGGCCTACTTTTACTTTTCTACTTCCTGGTTTTCCATGTGCATATAATGTTATAGCACCATCATCATGTAAAATAGCAATATATTCACCATAACTTCTATAACTTCCTATTTTATTTCCATTAGAATCATAGTTTGGTATATTTCCTGTTAAAGTTTCCGAGATTACAACTTTTCCGCTTTTAGCAGCAACCACTGATTTTCCATAGTTACCTCCAAAATCTACTCCACCATGTCCAGAGTATCCATAAAAACCACAAGTAATATTTGCTTTACTTAATCCCGGAATTGGGCATATATAACCTTTTGAACTACTAGATCCGCCACCTGATCCTCCAGATGGTTTACTTGGTTTGTTCGCATTTGCAATTTCCTCAAGTCTTTTATCTATTGCTGCCTTATCTCTTTCAAATTGTGCTATATCTTCTTGTAATTGTTTTGCTTCTCCAGATAACTCATCTATATATCCTTCTTTTTCTTTTTTCGTCGAATTCAATTCTTTAGTTTTTTGTTCTTTTTCACTTTTTAAATTTTCAATTTCTTTTTTGTCATTTTCTAAAGTCTGTTTAATCTCCTCTATTTCTTTTTTCTCTTTATCCATTTGTTCTAGTAAGTCTAAGTCATACGAAGTTAATTCCGTTATTAAATAATAGTTAGATATAAATTCCACTAAACTACTAGATGTTAATAACATATCCAAATATGAAACTGTTCCTGCTTCATATATTGTAATTAAACGTTCATCTAATAGTTCTGAATTTTCATCATATTCTTTTTGTTTTTCTTTTAATTTAGCTTCATTTTCTTCTATAGAATTATTTAAATCATCTAATTTATCATTTAATGAATCTATAGAGCTTTGGTATTTATCAATTTGAGATTGTAAAGAATCTACTTGTTTTTCTGCTTCGCTCTTATTATTATTTACATCCTTTAAATCATCTTTAGCTTCATTTATTTTGTTTTGTAAATCTGTAGAATCTTTCTGTGAAACAGCAAGTGTTGTATTTGTAACTATTATTGTTATTGCAATTAAAAGTATGAATGTCTTTTTCAACATTTTTTTCATAAAAAAACCTCCAGATTTCTTTTGTATTTTTAATTATTTTTTTATTGCAACTAGTAATTCATTGTCCAATATTTCTTGTGTTTTTCCTTTGTATGTATATGTTTCTCCTGTTTTATATACTAAATATCCTGTATTCATAAGTTTTTGTGCTATTAGTTGTAAAAAGATTATAGAGTCTTCTTCTGACAAATTTAATTTCATTCTAACTTCATAAAAAGAAAATCTAATGATTTCCTTGTTTTCTGCTAGTTTTGAATTTAAATAATTATCTATAAATTCTAATGTCATTCTAATTCTCCTTATCTTTTTGCCATAATATTATCACATTTTTGTTTTATTGTAAATCTCTTTTTGATACTATTGTATTTTTAATAAAATATTTATATAATATAGTTCATAAGAAAAGTGGCTTCGCCACGTGTGCAGATTGCTTTGCAATCGCACGAATATAGGTAACTTAACCTTGTTATATACGTAAAAATCTGTCGATTTTTCCTATATAATAAGAAAAGTGGCTTTGCCACATACGAACTGTTTAAAATTGCAAAAGATAATTATATAGTATCGAGGTAAATATGAGAAAAATTGAATTTAATGAACTAAAGCTAAAAAATAATTGTTCTGAGGAACAATTCTATGAAATTTATATGAATGGACTTGAATCCACCCCTTTAGAAAACAGCATTATTGGCAAACCTTCAAAAAAATATGAAGTTTGTTTTTTAAATATTTTAGATGGAAAAATTATTGCTATCAATAAAAATTATATTAATAATGATAATCTTGATGAGCAAGAACTTTACTATGACTATGATATTGCAAAACAAATTGCTAATACTTTATCAGATATTCAAGATGGTATTGTTGCAGAACAATATGAATTTATAGAACTATATAAAGATGAACGTCTAAAAAAAGATAAACTAATTTCTGATTTAAAAGCTGAAGATGAAAAAATATTTGATGAGAAAGAAAAAGAATACAATATACTTATTAATTCTAAATTGTATTCAGAATATCAAAAAGTACTTGAAGAAAATAACAAATTAAAATTGGAAAATAAAAATTTACTTGAAACTAACCAAAAGAAAACTGGCTTTTTTGCTAAGTTAGTAAATAAAATAAGAACAAAAAAATTAAAATTATCGAATGGAGAATAATATGATAGATGAAATAATAGAAAAAGCAAAAAAAGAACAAAAAACAGTATATGTATTCGCTCATAAATTTCCAGATGGCGATGCAGTTACTTCTTCTACTGCAATAGTAGAATATTGCAAAGCTCAAGGAGTAGACGCACACTATGTTGTAACATCTCGGTGTACGACTTTTTCAAAACTTTACTGGTAAAATCCCTACTACATCAGATATTCCTTCTGGAAATATTTCTATTATAGTAGATACTAGTACTGTTTCATATGCCGAAAATGTTTTATTTAAAAAGTCTAGTCCACAAGATACATATGTTATAGATCATCATGAATCATCTAGTGATACTATGTCAACAGAAGACGAACTTAAATTACCAAAATCAAATGTAATTAGAAATCCTTTATCAAGTTCTACTTGTGAAATTTTGGTAAATGAATTTGACCCAAGTAAAGTAACACCTAATATCGCTAATAAACTTACTTTAGGAATGATGTCTGACACTGCAAAATTAAAGTTTATTAAACCCGATACTTTAGATAATCTAGCAAAATTAATAGAACTAGGTGCAAATTTCGAAAAAATATCCGCTACAAGTAATAGGAAAATTAGATTAAGTGATGAAGTCGGATTAGCTAAGGTTTTTCTACGTACTCAAAAGTTTGAAATTGGAGATTCTTTTGGACTTGCATTATCTCTTGACAATAAATCTGTTAAGAATTTACTTGCACATTACGGTATACGTAATCCTCAAAAGAAAATATTTAAAATGGCTGATATAGAAGGTTGTAGTTTTAATTGTATGTGCGCTGAAAATTCCAGAGGCTCATATGATTTCGAATTTAGAAGCTCTTCAACCTATGGTAATTTAAATGTTTTTGACCTTGCTTCTCATTATTCAGGAGGTGGGCATCCTTCTGCTTCTGGATGTTCAATAAGTGGAAAATCTACTAGTATAGAGAGTGTTACCAAGGAAGTTATACATACTGCTCTAGGAATGTACTCTGATAGTGCTGATTTTAAAGATCTTCCTGTAGAATCTGAAGCAAATGATAGATTAGCAGACGTCTTTGAGCGCACAGGGAGATTATCACATGATATAACTCCAGATGTCTTAAAAGAAGTTAATAGCTTGATAAGAGATGGCGCTAATTATGAATATTACACAAAATCATTTAAGACTTATGAAGAATTTATGTTGCAAAATGAAATCTTAAGTAAAGTTCCAGATTTTAAATTAAAAGACAAGGAACCTTCAGTACGTATAAATCTTTCTGCTCAAGATGTTTCTTTTTTGACTAAAAAATATGGTGTTTCTGAAGAACAAATTTTAGGAAGTATTTCTGCATTCTCTAATATAAATATTAGAAATGCAAGTATATATCTACCTGATGGTAGAGGCACTACAATAGATAGAAATGGACATATAAGACAAGTCTCTGGTGAAAGTTTTGAAAGAAAATCTGGTAGATAAAATGCTGAAACTAAGAATTTGAACAGAAAAAAAGCACTTTTATGAAAAGTGCTTTTTTTGGTGCACCACCGGGGGGTCGAACCCCGGACCTTCTGATTAAGAGTCAGCTGCTCTACCAACTGAGCTAGTGGTGCATAAATGTACTTTAATAGTATAATACTGCAATTTAGCTTTTGTCAATAGTTTGTATTAATTTAATATTTTTTAATTTGAAAAAGGAATGATTTTTAGCAATCATTCCTCTTTTATATTTATACATTTTCTTTTTTTCCATCATTATCAACAGGTATATCATCTTTTCCATCATCAGGTTTTCCTGTTTCCGGATCTTTATTTTCATCCTCTTTTTCATCATCTTTATCACCATCATCTGGATTTGTTGGTTTTGTTGGTTTTGTTGGTTTAGACGGCTTATCTTCTTTGTCTTTATTGTCTTCTTTTTTCTTTTTTGTTCCTCTTTTTATAATTGTATCCATTGCACTATATTTATCTTTAGAAAGTAATGTTCTAGAAACTACTTTTCCGTTATAATAAACAACCTTATATGCTTCACTATATGTTCCTTTATGTCCTTTTTGTACAACTTTTTCTTTTCCGTCTGCTAAAGTTTTATCATCTTCATATACGGTCTTACTTGGAATACTTCCTGTAATTCTAGTTTCTATTTTTACATCATATTCTTTTTCTTCTTTCATTCCATAAATTGAAACTTTAGCTACTCCGCCACTTACAGAGCTTTTTATTCTTATAGGATAATTTCTACTATTTTTAAATTTAAAATCTATTGCACCATAAACAACTGTTGCATCTCTTCCCGCTTTTACATAAGATGGAACAAAACGATGATTGCTTCTACTTACAATATCTAAATTTGCAAATATAACTGCATTATATAGTGTAGAAGATATTTGGCAGATTCCTCCACCCAAGCCGTCTACTACTTTTCCACCAGCATACATTGGAGCTTCTTTATATCCTGCTGCAATTGTTCTTTCCCCTACAACTTTATTATAAGAAAAAGTTTCACCTGGCATTAAAACAGTTCCATTTATTTTGTTAGAAGCAAGTCTTAAGTTTGTAGTTCTAGATGTATTAGAAGCATTATAATATGTAGTAAATGTTCCTAATAAATCTGGGAATCCTTCTGATCCGATTTCATCTGTAGTTATTTCTGGTTTTGTAATTTTTAAAGGAATTATGTATTCATCTTTATCTTCTTCTAATAGCTTTTTAGCTTCCTCCATAGATATTTTAAAATCTACTCCATTAACATGTGGATATAATGTAAATGGATTTTTTGTATAATATGCATCTTTAGCTTCTGTATGAACCTCAGAATATATTTTTTCTATGTCAATTGCTTCTGGTTCTTTTTCTTCTGTTGATAACATAATTTCTTTTTCTGAGGTGTCCACATTTTTAATTTCGTTTTCCACTTCTTCTTTTATTTTTTCTGGATTTACTCTAATTCCTTTTTTACCTCTTGTAATTAC
This sequence comes from uncultured Clostridia bacterium, assembly GCA_944390295.1. Taxonomy (GTDB): domain Bacteria; phylum Bacillota; class Clostridia; order TANB77; family CAG-508; genus Merdicola. The sequence goes on from CALXPV010000006.1 coordinate 39,006, forward strand.
TAATTCTTTTTCGTCTTCATCAATATAGTAACTACTTTCCTCAACTGCTCCTGGAATTTTTCCATTTATTGTTGCTATTTGTTTTGTTAGTTCTTCTTGGTCATAATTAGAAATAATATCCATAGCATTTTTTGCTATAAGTGTTTTTAAAACATTAAAATTATTAACAAATACATTGCTATCTCTTCCAATTGCATAAGCTTGTTCTATAGACTCATCAAGATTATAATTCACCTTTATTTGTTCAAAACTTATTACCCCTGTATAATCTTTGTCTTCTTCTGTCTTTACATTTGTTTTAATTTTAAAATCTTCTGTCTTTTTAGAATTAATTTTTTCTTCTAATATTTTTTTTGCTTCTTCTTTTGTTTTACCAGAAACATCAACATTTCCTATAGATATACCATTTACAATTTTATCACTATTCATATTTACTAAGCCAAATACTGTGCTACAAGCAAGTAGAATTAGTAGTAAAACAACAATTATAGAAACAATAGCTATAATTTTCTTTTTACTTTTTTTAGGATTTTCTTCGCGATGTTTCTCTTCTTTTACACTTTCATCTCTTTCTTTTAGCTTTAACATTTTATAACTCCCCTTATTATTTAATATATACTACAGATATATCACAATATTACTTTATTTTCAATATTTATTTCGACAATGCTAGACATTTTTTTGACAGTTCTATATAATCTATTTGAGGTAGATTTTATGTTAGGTAAATTTTTAAAACGAATACGTGAAGAAAGAAAAATAACAAAAAAGAAATTAGCAAAAGAATTAAAAATAGATCCAGGATATTTAACACATATAGAAAAAGCAGAACGAAAGCCAAGTATAAAAATGCTATTTGACATATGTGATAGTTTAGATGTACCATATCAAAATTTATTATCTGTTTATGATAAACAATTAGATGATGAACAAGAAGACTATAACTATTTAAATTTTAAATCTGAAAATAGGATTTTACTTATTGATGATATAAAAGATTTACATTACATGAAATGTCCTTCTGGATTAAATTCAGTATCTTTCGGTCTACGTATAAGTGATGATTCTATGGATAAAACTTTTGATAAAGATACATATGTATTTGTAGATTTGGGAGCACCTTTACATTTTGAAGACATTGGATTATTCTATTATAATGGTCAAATATTAATTAGACGACTTTTCATTCACCACAGAAAAAGCTTGTTTTTACATGCAGATAATCCAAAATATGAAAATATAAAAATAAAAGAAAATGATAATTTTTATATAATAGGAAAAATTATGCAATAAATTTACATTTTTTTGTAAAAAACTATTGAATATTGTAAAACTTAAATATATAATAATTGTGATAATCAAAAGATAAATGAGGAGAAATGCGATATGGAATTAGTAAAAAATATTTTCTTTAATACAGATAAATTAATAGAAAATTCTGTTGTAAAGATTTCGTATACAGGTAAGTTTTTCCAAGATGGTTCAAATACAGACCTTTATATACATTATGGGTTTGGTTTATTATGGGAAAATGTTAATGAAATAAAAATGGAAAAAACAGATTTAGGATATCAAGCTTTAATATATCTTGATGGACAAGATTCATTAAATTTCTGTTTTAAAAATTCAAAAAATGAGTGGGATAATAACGAAGGAAAAAATTATGTTTTTGAAATCGCTCCTTTACCAAAAGATTTAATTGTTGTTAAAGAAGCTAGTTTAGCAAAACCACATAAACTTCGTAAAACTTATTTTTACTGGAAAAAAATTAAATATTCAATTGCCGCAGCTATTAGATATTTACCAAAATTATTTTCTTTCAATACAAATACAGAAGCTGTAGGTGAAGATAATTCAATAAAATAAATTTTGGCACCATGTATTTTCATGGTGTTTTAGTTTTAGTTAATAGCACTAATATTATACAAATCCAAAATTCCTTCTTACAAGTGGCTTTTATACCACTTGTATTTTTTGTTATACAATCTTTCTGTGCAATGTTATTTTTATTGTATGGGAAAAAGTGATTTTTCCTATACAATAAAAAAGTCATAGAAAAAATTCTATGACTTTTTTTCATTATATTCCATCTACTATTTATATATCCCATCCACCATTTATAGAAATAACTTGGCCTGTTGTATAAGAATCCTCTATAAGCCATTTAACACATTTAGTTATATCTGCTGTATTTCCTATTTTCTCTAATGGTATTTCGTCTTTTATACTTTGCAATTCATCTTCTGAAAATCTATTATTCATTCCGGTATTTATAATTCCAGGTGCAATTGCATTAACTCTAATATTTGATGGTCCTAATTCTTTTGCTAAGCTTTTTGTAAGCCCTATTAATCCTGCTTTAGAAGTTGAATAAGCTACTTCCATTGATGCTCCTGCAACTCCCCATATAGATGAAATATTAATAATACATCCTTCTTTATTATTAATCATATTTCTTACTGCTTCTTGAGTAACCATAAATGCAGATTTTAAATTAGTATTTATAATATTATCCCATTCCTCATCTGTTATATCATTAAATAATTTATATTGTGAAATTCCTGCGTTATTAATTAATACATCAATTTTACCGTATTTATTTAAAACTTCTTGCACCATTTCTTTTGCTTCATTTCTTTTTGATACATCAGCTTTAATTATATCTATATCAATACCTTCGTTTTTTAAGTTTTCTTTAAGCTCTATTGCCTCTTTTTCAGATTTATTATAATTAGCTATAACCATATTATTACTATCTTTTGATAATGTTTTTGCTATATCTCTTCCAATTCCTCTTGATGCTCCTGTAATAAGTATTATTTTTTTCACATTTACACCTTCTTTTTTGTTTTATACAAGACAAAAACCTAGACAATCTTATGAAAGCCTAGGTTTAAGTATGGAGCCACTTGTCCGACTTGAACGGACGACCTACTGATTACAAGTCAGTTGCTCTACCAACTGAGCTAAAGTGGCGTGGTATATGGTGACCCGTACGGGAATCGAACCCATGTCTCCGCCGTGAAAGGGCGATGTCTTAACCGCTTGACCAACGGGCC
>CALXPV010000007.1 GCA_944390295.1 uncultured Clostridia bacterium
TTTACTTGTCCACTTACATTATTTACTATTGTTTCTTGTGTAGTGTCTACATTTGTATATACTACTTTTATTGTTTTATTTATTAGTATTTCTCCACTTTCTGGATTTTCATATGTATCTATTCCATCTACTACTTCTTTCCATGTTATTGTATTTGTTTTTGCATTATATGTTCCTCCATCTAATGTTGATTTTGATTCATCTATTTTATATGGAAGAGTATCAACTATTGTTACTTGTGCATTTCCTATATAGTTTTCTATTGTAGCCCTATATGCAATATCATATGTTATTTCATCATCTTTACTTGTTATCTCTAGTGTTGCTGTTTTTCCTAGTCCATTTCTTATTGTTGGATCTACCAATTTATATTCATATGTAACCTCTGTTAATTTGTCTATCATTGTTCCTTCCCAGTTGTCTGTTTTGCTTACATATTCATAATTTGCTGGTACTTCATCACTTACAGTTGTTGTATAACTATCTCCATATTTTGCTGTTCCGTTTGCTGGAATAATTACATCTGGTGCAATTTCTTCTTTTGTGTCTGTATCTATATGATGTACTATTACTCCTGCTGAGTCTTTTACTCTGTAATAGTATGTTACAACGGTTTCATTGTCTGTTAATTTTCCTGATGCGTTACTTGGAGTAGCAACTAACTCGTATTTTGCATCTATATCTTTTGCTGGACTTGTTGTATATTCTGCATTTCTTTCTCTTTCTTCATTTATTTGGTCATCTTCTGAACCTGGTACTATTTCTTCTGTTCCTTCTAAATAATGATGTACTATTAGTTTTACAGGTATTTGTTTGTAATAGTAGATTACTTCTTGTGCTTCTTGTGTATATTGTCCACTTGCATTACTTGGTAATTTTTCTATTACTACTTCATAATCTTTTATATCTGTCTTTGGTGCTGTTGTGTAATTTGTTCCAATTTCTCCTGTTAATAGCTCATCTTCTGCTAATTTTTCTGTTGTTCCATCTTTGTAGTGATGTACTATTACTGTTGATACTGAATTACTAAATTGTACTACTACATGTTTGTCACTTGTCATATTTATGAATTTATTTAATATTACTGTTCCATTAGCTTCTGGTACAAACTCTATGTTTTCTCCATTTACTGTTATTTTTAGTACTTTATATCCTTCATCCGGTGTTATTACAATATCTTTTGTGCTATCTTCTCCATCTTCTACTACTTCGTATGGATTGTCTGCTGTTGATCCTTGACCTGATATTGTACCACCAACACCATCTACATCTGTTGTTATTTTGTATTCTTTTTTGTAGTTTTCTATTGTTAGTTCCTGCTGTTCTGGTATTTCGGCTGAGATTGTGTTTTCTTGGAATTTGGCTACTTTAGCAGTATTAATACTATTTTCTGTTTGATATCCAAAGAAAGTATATGTGTTATCTCCATTATCTACAATATCAAGATATAATCCATTTGGGTTTATTGTATATTGTTGTTCAAATGAAGATGAATACTTAACAATTGAAGTCTCTGTTGTTACTATATATTCATTATCTGCCGTTGGTAATATTTTTCTTACAGTACCTGATACATTCTTCATCCATTCCACTTTATTGTCACTATTATATTTTATTAAATATGATGCCCAACCTCTCTTTTCTCCTATTATAATCTCTCCAGAAGCTGTTTCTTCTTCAGAAAATTTTATACCACTACCTGCGTTTCCATACCAAAGAGCTAAATATCCTCCATCTTGAGTTTTAACTACATCTTTTAAATTATCTCCACCAACTACATCTACTGCTCGAATAATTTTTAAATACTCTATTTTTCTATCTGCATTTAGTCTTATTATAAATCCATCGACATTTTGAGAGCTAGGCACATTTATTTCTCCAATAGTCGTTGCTTCACTAGGAATAGTACATTCTTTATTCCAATTATAGTTTCCAACCACAACGATTCCGCCATCATCTAAGGAAGTAATGTTATTTATGCTATTCCATGAACTAATATACATATTTGTTAAATTTTTAACAGAATTGTCATTATTAAATTCTATTAATATACAATTATAATTTAATGAGTCTAATTGAAAACCATCTATGATAAAGTTTGTAATAGCTCTAGCTCCTACTATATATTCGCCATTCTCCAAATCTTGTATTCTGTCAAAGTAGCTAATCCCTCCTTCTGCAACTTTTACAGTTATAATTTTTCCTTCTTCATTAAACTCAATTATGATTCCTTTATCACCACTACTAGTTATATCTATGCCTTCTACATCATAAGTGTATTCTTTGTCAATATGTAAATTTCCGTTAATATATCCAACGGCAATATATGTATCATCTTTCTTTATCATATCTCTTAGTATGTCTACTCCACTTCCTCCAAGACTTATTGCCCAATCTATTTTGCCATCTTGGTTATATTTTGCTATCAGCATATCTGTATTTCCATTACTTAATAGATTAATATCTTCCCCTGTTGATGTTTGCTCTGATTTCATATCTAATTTTCCTGTCATTTGTCCTACTGCAATTTGACCTCCATCACTTGTTGCAACTGCTGAATTATATTGAGAACTACTACTTACTTCACTTGATGCATATTCTACTAATCCATTGCTATTGTATATTAAGGTTGCATTGCCTAATAATTCTACATCTTCGCCTAATGTAGTTTGGTCACTTGGTATAATTGCTTTGGCTGTTAGATATACTTGTACTAGATATCTCTTGTTTGGTATTTCCGTAATACCTTTCATATAGTCATATGTCTCTTGTGTTTTGCTACCAATCGTTTTCGCCCATTCTATTTTATTATTCGAATTTACCTTTACGACTGCAAAATCATATCCTCCATTACTATTTAATATGATTTTCTCCTTATTCTCTGTTACTTCTTCCGATATTGTTTGTGTCCCATTAATACTTCCAGCTAAGATATATCCATTATCTTTTGTTGATATTATTTTTTTAGCTACTAAATTTAATTTCGGATATTCTTCTACATTATTGACAAATCCATTTTCATCAAATTGTAATAATGCTGTATTATTTTTTATAACAATTTCACTACCATTGCTTATATCCTTTTGTGGTATTATAACTCCACCATTAATATTAGAAAATCTAGCTAAAACAACATATTTATTATCAGCAACTTTACTAATACTATAAAAATAGTCATCACTGTCTTGTCTTCCAAATGATTTTGCCCAACTAATTTTCCCTTCCGAATTATATTTTATAATAAATTGATTGGCATAGTTGCCAGCATTCTCCAGTGCTATCTCCTCATTATTTAGAGTTTCTTCTTTTGGTATTGTAATTGTATCTCCTAAAAAATTACCTACGATAATGCATTCTCCATCTTTTGTAGTTACTATATCTTTAATGCTATCTACTTTTTCTCCTCCGAATGATTTCGCCCATTCTATTTTATGTTCTGCGTTATATTTAATTAATAATCCATCTGTACTTCCTTTTGTTTCAATAATTATTTCTTCATTTTTTACTGTATTTTCTGCTGGGAAAGTTATTGCAGTACTAAAATTTTCTATTGCAATAAATCCTCCATCATTTGTTTCTAGTATTTTCTTTTCTCCTTGCCCGTTAAGATTATAATGTAGCTTTTCATATTCTTCTATTAAATTACCTGTCTGATCATATTTTATATGGAATGTAAAGTTTGTTCCTGCATCTCCTCTTAATCCAGAAATTAAATAGTTTCCATCACTGCATCTTATTATAGAGTTGAATTTTTCTGCTTGCCCTAATTTATAAGTCTTTGCCCATTCTATCTTATTATCACTATTAAATTTAATAATAACTCCATCTTCAAAAGACCCTTGAGCCATTAAAACTTTTTTTTCTCCATTTTCTGTTTCATCTGCATTAAATTTTACACTATTTTTAAAATATCCTACCTTAACATACCCACCATCATCAGTAGCAACAGAATCTGTATAAGTAATTTGTCCATTGCCTTCAAAACTTTGACTCCATAATTCAATAAGTTCTTTTACTGCAGGTTTTGTTTTTCCAATACCAAAGAAATATGTTCTATCTTCTTCATTCTCTGGCAATTTATATCCATCTAATGTTTCAACTTCAACTACTTTATAATATCCTTCTGGTAAGTCTTCTGTTATTCTTCCATCTTCATCTGTAGTTATAATTTGATATGTTTTACCATCTATCTCTACTGTCTCTCCTATCACTTCTCCTTTACTATTTAGTGCCTCAGTTTCTGTTCCGTCATCTTCAACTTTTGTTATAGCAAATTTTACATTTGCTAGAGGCTTTTGTGTTTCACCATCTATCTTAGTTAAGCTAAATAATGGTTCATTATCTAGTGCAATTCTTACCTCTGTATTTGAAAAAGGATTATTAAGTGGATAACTTATATTAGCTTCTTTATCTTCCATAGGATTTCCATCTTTGTCTATAGCTTGCATTATTTGTGCTGGAACAACATACGTACTAATTTCTTCTGTCTCAAAATCTACACTAGGTTTAATCTCACCTTCTAATATTTGTAAATATGGCTTTCCTTCTTCATTTTCATTTACAATAAATCTTACTTTGTTATTACTTAATGCATATCCTGTTGGTGGCATTACTTCCTCTATTGTATATTCTATTCCAACATATAATGGTCCTACTTCAAATGTACCATATTCATCTGTTGTATAATCACTATTTAGCCATTTCCCTTTTACTGTAAATAATGCTCCCTCTAATGGATTTGGTGTTTCTTTTTCAAATTTTCCAAGTGTTAAATAATACTCATCTAGTTTCTCATTTACTAAACTTGCACTCATTATTGGTTGCTTTGCTTGATTATTATCAACTGTAGGTAGCTCTTTAAAACTTCCTTCTATTACTTGTGCTTCTAAATTATTTCCATTCCATACGGTTTTAAATTTTATAGGAGCTTCACTATATACATATCCTTCTGCATAAGTTTCAGTTAAAGTGTACTCTTCATTTGGATATAATCCTGTAATTGTTAATTCACCTTTACTATTTGTTGATACTGTTCTTCCAGATGTTGGTAGTCCTTTTCCTGTTAAATTAAATCTTACACCTTGTACTTTATTTCCATTTTGATCTTCTTTTGTTAGTTTTAAAGTATATTTTGGTTCATTTACAACTGTAAAGCTTACTTTAGCATTTGAATCTTCACTTGCTTGACTTACTGTAATGTCATTATTTCCAGATAGTTTTTCTACTTGTAAATTACCTTCTTCATCTACATCTGTTGTAAATTTTACTTCTTCTCCATTTAACACATAATCACTTGGAGCTTTTAATTCTTTTACTGTATATACTTTTCCAACATATAAATCTGTAATATTTATTTTTCCTTTGCTGTCACTTACTACTATTCTAGAATTTTCTTCTCCTTCTGCTTGTACACTAAATGATGCTCCTTGAATTGATGTTCCTGTTCCTTTCTTAACCTTACTTATTTCTAAGTCATATTTTCTCGCAATCATAAATCCTAGTTTATTAGTTTCTGTTTGATCTTGTAATTTACCTTCATCAGTTTCTAAATAGAAATATACTGCATGACTTGAATATGCTACATCATTGTAATTTACATCTTGTGGTACTTGTATTTCATATGTACATATGTATTCTTCACCTTTTGCAATGACGTAATCTCCTAAATCTATTGCATATGTTCTTATCTTAGAAAAATCTGTTACTTCTGCTTCTGTTTTCCAATTATTAGATTCATCATTTATATTGTTATTTACATTTTCGTTTTCTGAATAGTATACAGTTGCAATTCCTTGTAATTTTTCTGGTAATTCTATTGCTCCTGTCATTTCTGCTGTAAATGTTGAACCTAAATCTTTTCCTAATATTTGTGAAGTATTTCCTTTAAATGGTGTTTTTCCAACTAGAACTACTCCACTAATATTACCAGAATAATTATTTGTTATTTGTACACTTATTTTAGCTGTTTTATTTTTTTGTGTTTTATCTATTACTGCTACTTGTGGTGCTACTGTTGTTTTTAACTCATCACCTTCATCATTGTAATCTGAAGCTGTCTCTGTTGTTAATAATGATGTTGGTCCTACGAATTGTACGCTTTTTTTGCTGTAATTTACTATATCCTTTGTATTTCCATCTCCGTTAATGTCATATGTGTCTTCTTTTCTTAAACTATCTTTATAATTATTACATTCTTCATTATATGCCCATAATTCTACATCTCTTGTTGCTGATAGTTTTCTTGGATCTGGAGTTACATCTACATCTACTGTTATTGTATAATTCTCTGGATTTTCATTTTCTGTTAATATTTTTAAATAATAATTTCCATCTTTTTCGTAAATATCATATCCTAAAATACTTACATTTCCATTATTAATACTTACATCATTTATTTCTGCAAGTAATACTTCTTGTGGGAATTTTAATAAAAATGTTCCGTTTTCCCACAATTTAACATTATATCCTAAGTTGACTGTTCCTATTGATATTTTCATGTTTGTTGTTTCTTGTGTAGATAATGTTGTAGGTGTTATATTATTTATTTGTGCCATAGATAATGGCTCATCATAATTTGCAATTCCTACATCATCTTTTAATTTTTGATAATCTTCTTTTTCGTTATATTTTGCATATCCACTTAAGTATGAATATATTTTACTTAATTTATCAAATTCTTCTCTTGTTTTATCTGTTGTTAATTTTTCATTATCTAATTCTTTTATGCTTACTGCTGTAAAGCTACTTACTTTTTCAGCATTACTTGTTTCTATTCTTATATGATTTACTGGTTCTTCATAATAATATGGATTTTCTTTTGTATATGTTTCCCAATCTTTACTTGTAAATTCATGTATTAATTCATCTGTTTCATCATTATATACTTTTATCCATCCATTTTCCCCAAACATTGCACCTGGTGTTGTAAAATATATTCCTATATTTTTGCTATACTTTAACATATCTTCATATGTTCCGTCTGATTTTTGGAATTTATCTGTATAATTATTATCTTGCTCTTTTAACTGAACATTTGATATTGTTCCAGAATTTCCTCTTGATACATACCATCTTACTTCATATGTATCATTATCTTTACTATCATCATTGTTGTAATATTTAACAGCATTTTCTTTTGATATAACATATACATTATATGGACTTGGAAGCCATGTTCCTACTTGTACATCATATGAAATCACATCTCCTCCACCTCTTTCATATGTTACTGTTATTACATCTTCTGCTACATTACTTACATATGGGTTATCAAATTCATCATTATCATTATTATATCCTTCAAATGTTGCTTTTACTGGTATGCTTAGTACTATTGTTCCATTTGCTTGTTCATAAGCTTCTAATGGATATGTTACTTTTAATTTAAATTCACTATATCTTGCTGTATTCCAACTTGATGTATATGCTTCTTTTGTTACATTTCCACTTTCTGTAATGCTTGCTTTTCTATACGCTGTAAATTCTCCATTTTTATCGTTATATGTATATTCTACATTTTCTCCTGTTATTTCTACTTTTGTTGGCATATATCCATTTAATTCTGGTATTGTTCCTTCTATTGTTGATTTTGCTAATAATAGTTTATTATTACTTTCTTGTGACACTATTTTAAACTCTAAATTTACTTCTTTATTCTCTTCATCTACTATACTTTCTGTATTATAGTTTTGATATTTATTTTTTGCACCATTAGCACCATATGTATATGGTATTTCTGCTTTTGTAGTACTATACCAATCTACTGGTACTTCTATTTCTTTTTCTATTTTTGTTTCTGTTCCATCATCTTTTACGTGTGTTCCTGTTAGTTTTATTTTATTTATCCCACTATATTTGTTTGTATCTTTTCCTATTGCATCTTTCTTTGTTGTATTATATCTATAATCACCACTTCTTACTTGTCCAAATATTAATTTTTGTGTTCCTGCTTGTACTTCTTTTAAATTTATACTTTTTGTGTTTTCACTTATATAATTTCCACTTATTGTTTCATCATCTACTAATGCTGTTTTAAAATACATATTATCTGATTCTATTTCTATTTTTGCATTCTTTAATACTCCATTTCCAAGCACGTTTAAACTCATGTAAAGCGTATCTTCTCCTTCTACTTCTTTACATGTACCTTTCACCTTTTCGGCATATCCATTTCCATCTAAATCTCTTGCAAAATATGCGCTAAATCTTACGTATTCACTTTGTGTTTCTTCATCTTTTTCTGTTAGCTCTCCATATTCCATTGTTCTTGCTAATTCCGGATTTGTTTTTTTCTCACTTTTTGTTGTTTTTAGCACGCTAAATAGGCATACAGCTATAATTAAAATTACAACTGCAGCACTTAAGCCTGTTAAAATTATTTTTTTCTTGGATTTGGAATTTAGATTTATTCTCATCTTGTTACCTCCGTTTATGTCTTTTATTTCATTTTAATATGTTACACTTTCCTATACCATGGAAATTACTGGCACATAATACATTATTTACTTTTAGACAGCAAAAGTAGGCATGCCTTTTGGTATACCTACTTTTTTATCTGTATTTTTATTTTCTTTAAAAGTGTTATGTGTGTGTATACAGTACCAAGCATTACAGCTATTTGCATATTAAACTTCCTTCCTCTTTATTATATTTATATATATTATTATTAATATACTAATAGTTGTAAATGGTAGCGTTTTCCAGTTTTTTGAACTCTTTATGCCAGATTATTACGGAAATTTATACTCCTACGCTTAAATTGTCTTTTATTACATTTTCTTATCTTTTTACATTTTACGCAATTTCTTGCACTTTTTTATTTTATTAACTACAAAAAGAGGAAAAATTAATTATTTTTCCTCTTTTTTCATTAATCATTTAATAATTTAGCTTACAGTTTTGTTTACTTCTTAATTTTATTTTTATTTGCTTTTTATAATTTCTTCCATCTCTTCTTCTGTTAATCCTGTGATCTTAATTATTTTTTCTTTTTCCATTCCTTCTGCTAACATTGCTTTTGCTATTTCTATTTTTGCCTTCTTAGCTCCTTCTTCTCTTGCTCCTGACATATTACTAATATAGTCTCTTTCTGCTTTTTCTCTTAAAAATGCTATTCTTCTTACTGCATCATCTCCTGTTAAATATTCTAATTCTTCATTTGCTTTTTCTATTTCTTTATTTTCTTTCATTACTCTTTCTACCTCCTTCCTATTCTTATTACATATAAATGTTAGCCATTGCCACATCTTCTTATCTTTTTCTTCCTGTCCTTCTTTTAAAAACTTTGATAATTGTATAAAGTGTATTTCTAATTTATTTGTTAATAATATGTTCTTATATTCTCTTCGTAGTTCTATTTTTTCATGATATGGTCCTTCTTTAAACATATCAAAATTCACTATATTTATTGTTATCACTCTTTTGTTTTCTTTATATTCTTCCTTCTTTTTTAAGCCTGTATAATATAATCCTGCCCAGTAGAAAAGAGAACGTTCTTTCATATTATATTGATTTCTCATCTGCATTTCTACATCTATTATTGTATTATCATCTATAGTTGCTTCTATATCTAATACTCCTGTTTTATCATCTATTAATTCTCTTTCTAGTTCTACCTCCGCTTGTAATTCTATCTTTTTTATTTTTATCTTTAGTATTGCTTCTAACAAATCTTTTAGGATACTTTCATTTCCTTTTTTACCAAAGACTTTTTTGAATACAAAATCATTCGTTAGATTAAGATTTTTCATATATCTACGTCCTTTCTTTATTGTACTATTTTTATTTCACAAATTCAATCTATAAATTAAATTATATTTATTTTTTTGCACTATTAATAAACATAGCTAATTTACTATATTGATTTTTTCTTATTAATTTTTGTTTTTGGATTCTTTTAGAAAAATATTTTTCTGAATTAAAGTTTTTGAATTAAACTATTAAAAAAGAGTTATGAATACATTGCTCTTTTCCCCAATAAAAGCAATGTATTCATAAAGATAAAAATTTATCTTTACTATATATAATCACATTTTCTTTTCTATTTCAAGTGTTTTTCTTCGTCATTTTTCGACTTTATATATAAAACACACGCATATTTAAAATTAAGAAAAAAGGTGGAAAACTAATTTTATATTTAATAGTTTTCCACCTTTTATACAATTTTTACTAATATCAACTCAAAGAGTTTTAATATCTTCCTTAAATTCCTAAAATTTGTTTTGCTTTTTTAACTTCTTCGTTTGTTGGTATTTTTACATTTTCAAACTCGTATGGTACATTCATATTTTCCCATTTGAATTTTCCTAAATTATGATATGGTAAAATCTCTACTTTTGTTACAGTCTTTAAAGAATCTATAAAAGCTTTTAATTCTTTTAAATCTTCTTCATTATCTGTATAACCTGGAATTAAAACTTGTCTTATCCACATTTCTTTCCCATTATCACTTAAATATTTAGCAAATTCTAATTCTAATTTATTAGAAGCTCCTACTAAATCTTTACAAATATTATCATTTATACATTTAATATCTAGCAAAAATAAATCTGTAAGTTCTATTAGCTCTTTTATTTTATCTGTAATTGGTAGATTACCTGATGTATCAATTGCCGTATGAATATTTCTTTTCTTCATTTCTTTAAACAAAGTAATTAATGCATCTACTTGTAAAAGTGGTTCTCCGCCACTAACAGTTATACCACCTTCGCCTTGCATATATGGAATATATCTTTCTATTTTCTCTACAACATCTTTAATATTGTAAATTTTTCCAGACTTAATATCCCATGTATCTCTGTTTTGGCAATATTTACATCTTAAGTGACATCCTTGTGTAAATATTACAAATCTTATTCCTGGTCCATCAACTGCACCTAAGCTTTCAAACGAGTGTATCCTTAGTTGTTCTTTCGAATCTATCATATTTCCTCCGAATAAATTTTTATATTATGCCTTAAAACGGGATTTTAGGACCGTCCCTAAATCCCGTTTTAACAGATTAAATTCTTTCATGTATTGTTCTATTTATTACATCTAATTGTTGTTCTCTTGTAAGTTTAATAAAGTTTACTGCATATCCAGAAACACGAACTGTTAATTGAGGATAATTTTCTGGGTGTTCCATAGCATCTTCAAGTAATGCTCTATCAAATACATTAACATTTATATGATGTCCTGTTTTAATAAAGTATCCTTGTAACATATTTACCATGTTTGTTATTTGTGTTTCTCTGTCTTTTCCTAAAGTTCCTGGTGTTACAGCAAATGTATAAGAAATACCATCTTCTGAATATTCATATGGTAATTTTGCTATTGTATTCATAGAAGCTAGTGCTCCATTTGAATCTCTTCCATGTAATGGGTTTGCACCTGGTCCAAAAGGTTCTCCTGCTCTTCTTCCATCTGGTGTATTTCCTGTAGCTTTTCCGTAAACTACATTTGATGTAATTGTTAAAATTGATAATGTATGTTTAGAATCTCTGTATGTTATATGTTTTTGTAATTTTCTTTGGAATGTTTTTACTAGTTCTACAGCAATATCATCAACTCTATCATCATCATTTCCGTATTTAGGGAAATCTCCTTCTACTTTGTAATCTATAGCAAGTCCATCTTCGTTTCTAATAACTTTTACTTTTGCATATTTTATTGCAGAAAGTGAATCTGCTACTACAGATAAACCAGCAATTCCACATGCCATTGTTCTTAAAATATCTTCTTCTCTATCATGTAAAGCCATTTCTAATGCTTCATATGAATATTTATCATGCATATAGTGAATAGCATTTAATGCTTTTATATATATTTTTGCAACATAATCCATCATTTGGTCAAATTTTTCCATTACTTCATTATAATCTAAGTATTCTGATGTAATTGGTGCAAATGTTGGTGTTATTTGTTTTCCAGAAATTTCGTCTTTTCCACCATTAATTGCATATAATAATGCTTTTGCAAGGTTTGCTCTTGCTCCAAAGAATTGCATTTGTTTACCTATCTTCATTGCAGATACACAACATGCTATTCCGTAGTCATCACCTAATGTGATTCTCATTAAATCATCATTTTCATATTGAATTGATGATGTATCTATTGATATTTTTGCACAATATCTTTTAAATGCTTCTGGTAAATTCTTTGACCATAAAACTGTCAAGTTTGGTTCTGGTGCTGCACCAATATTTTCTAATGAATGTAGTACTCTGTATGAGTTTTTAGTAACCAAAGTTCTACCATCTATACCCATACCTCCAATGCTTTCTGTTACCCATACTGGATCACCACTAAATAATTCATTATATTCTGGTGCTCTTAAGAATCTTACTAATCTTAATTTAATAATAAATTGATCCATTAATGATTGTGCTTCTGCTTCTGTTAATGTTCCATTTTCTAAATCTCTTTGGATATATATATCTAAGAATGTAGATGTTCTACCTAAACTCATTGCTGCTCCGTTTTGATCTTTAATTGCAGCTAAATATGCAAAATATAACCATTGTATAGCTTCTTTTGCAGTTGTTGCAGGTCCAGATATATCAAATCCATAAGATTTTGCCATTTCTTTTAATTGTTTTAAAGCTTTTATTTGGTCAGCAACTTCTTCTCTTTCTCTTATAACTTTCTCTGTAAATTCATCTGTATTTAAAGATGTATCTAATAATTTTTGTTTATCTTCAATTAATACATCAACACCATATAATGCAACTCTTCTATAATCACCTATTATTCTTCCTCTACCATATCCATCTGGAAGACCTGTTATTAAGTGTGAACTTCTAGCAGCTCTTATATCTTTAGTATATACATCAAATACTCCATCGTTGTGAGTTTTTCTTAATGTATGGTATATATATTCAACTTCATCATCTACTTTATATCCGTAGCTTGCAGCTGATTTCTCAACAATTCTAATTCCACCATTTGGCATTATAGCTCTTTTTAATGGTGCATCTGTTTGAACTCCAACAATCTCTTCTAAATCTTTGTCTATATATCCTGGAGCATAAGCATCTATTCTTGATGGTGTTTTACAATCTGCATCTAACACTCCACCATTTTCTCTTTCTTTTTTGTATAGCTCTAATACTTCGTCCCATAATTTTTTTGTATTGTCAGAAACTCCTGCTAAAAAAGATTCGTCTCCTTCATATGGAACATAATTTGCTTGAATAAATCCTCTTACGTCTATTTCTTTTGTCCATTCTCCAGACTTATTAAAACCATCCCATTGTTTGAAATCCATCGATTATATCCCTCCTATTATATTTTTAGCTTACCCGCTCTTATCATCATAACATAAGTGATAATAGTTATCAATGTATTTTTTAAAAATTCATAAATATATTTGTCGAATTTCGAAATACTAATATTAATCGTTTGGTTAATGTTAACTTTGCTGTTTCTTCTAGGTTCATTTTCAAAATGCTATATTCTAGGTATATTAATAATTAGGAGGTTCTTATGGCTTTAGATTATTCTATTATAGGTGAAAGATTAAAAAGAGCAAGACTTGCGAAAAATTTAACACAAGAAAATTTAGCAGAAAAAATAGATGTATCTGTTGCCTTTTTAAGTAGAGTAGAATGTGGACATTCACATTTTAATTTAAATAGACTTTCTCAAGTTTGCAAATTATTAGATGTATCAGAAGGTTATATTTTATCTGGAACATCTGATGATTCCAAATCTTATTTAGAAGATGATTTTAGAGAACTACTTGCAAAATGCTCTCCAGAAAAACAAAGATTAATTTATAATATAGCAAAAACAATAGCCGAAGATGAAAGTTTATAATAACTTTATCATCTCCGGCATATTTTTTCCTTGAACTTTTGGTATTTCTACAATTTCAAATTTTGATATTTTCTCTCCAAATTTTAATTCAACAATGTCTCCAATTTTTACCTCGTAGCTAGGTTTTACTTGCTTTCCATTTACAACTACTCTTCCCATATCTGCCATTTCGTTTGCTATTGTTCTTCTTTTTATTATTCTTGCTACTTTTAAAAATTTATCTATTCTCATAAAAACCCCCTCTTAAATATTATAGGTAACTTCGGCCTTATATACATAAACGAAAGAGGCTTTTTAAGCTCGCTTACTATCTTCTTCTATAGCAACCATAAAATGTACCGGTATTATTTGGGTTACAATTATTGTTTGCATTTTCTGGTATATTTACTCTTCCATTTACTGTTAATACATTGTTTCCATTATTATTATTATAAAAATTGGAATTGTTATTACAACAATTAGAATTATTATTGTTACAACAATTTCGTATATTTCTTAACCATCTGCATATATATTTACTAATCCATGCAGCTAAAAATGATATTATTGTATATATAATAACTGCTATTAAAAATGCCGTACTGCCTAATATTGTCGCTACAACTAATAGTACTGCAAATGTAATAGCTGCAACTAGAATTGGACAATCTAATAATCTCTCTAATGCTATAGATATAATTATTATTGCAATTGGTATTGAAAAGAAAAATAATAAAATATTCATATTTATTCCTCCTATATGAGCTTTATATATATTATGAATATTTTATTTTTTTGTTACTTTTCATATTCTACACTAACTAGGTATAAACCACATGGTGGCAATGTTTTTCCCGCATTTTGTCTGTTTTTAGATTCTATTATTTTTGTTATATCTTCTGGTTTTATTTTGTTTAACCCAACTTCTACTAGAGTTCCAGAAATAATTCTTACCATATTATATAAAAATCCATTCCCTGTAAGCTCTATTATAATTCTTTCTCCATCTTGTTCTACTTTTGCATTATAAATTGTTCTTACACTACTTTTACTGCTTGTCCCACTAGATTTAAATGCTGAAAAATCGTGTTCTCCAACAAAAAATTTAACAGCTTCTTGCATTTTCTTTACATCTAATTGCATTTTTATATTATATTCCAAATTTCTATAGATTGCGCTTCCTGTTTCAGATGTATTTATTATATACCTATATGTTTTTCTTTTGCAGTTATATCTACTATGAAATCTTTCATCTACTTCTTCTGCTTTTTTTATTCTTATAGATTGTTTAATTCTAGAATTAATTGCAATCGCAAATTTTTCTATAGGTATATTTGAATTTGTTTTAAAATTCGCCACTTGTCCTAACGCATGTACCCCGGCATCAGTTCTACCAGAGCCAATTATTTCTATTTCTTCTTTTGTAAGGTCTGAAATAACTTTTTCCAAATTTCCTTGTATATTTAATTTATTTGGTTGTTTTTGCCAACCATTAAATTCTTTACCATCATATTCTATTGTTAATCTTATATTTCTCATACTTCCATACGTCCTTCTAAAGCTTGTAGTAAAGTAATTTCATCTGTATATTCTAAATCTCCTCCAATTGGAATACCTCTTGCAATTCTTGTTACTTTTATTCCTAAAGGTTTAATTAGTTTAGATAAATACATTGCTGTAGCTTCACCTTCTACCCTTGGATTTGTTGCTAATATTACTTCTTTTACTTCACCTGTTTGCAATCTTGTTAATAGCTCACGTATCTTTATATCTTCTGGTCCAATTCCATTCATAGGTGAAATTGATCCATGTAATACATGATAAACGCCTTTATATTCATGTGTCTTTTCCATTGCAATTATATCTTTTACATCTTCTACAACACAAATAGTAGATTTATCTCTTTTTGGATTTGCACAAATCATACAAGGATCTGTATCAGAAATATTAAAACATACTGAACAATACTTTAAATTTTTTCTAGCTGTTTCTATTGCATCTATAAACTCTTTTGCAGTTTCATCATTACAATTTAACATATAAAAAGCTAGTCTTGTTGCTGTTTTATGTCCTATACTAGGTAATTTTTCAAAGTTTTCTATTAGTTTTTCTATTGATGGTGAATATATTGACATTTTAATAGCTCCTTACATTAATCCTGGTATATTAAATTTTCCCATTTGTTGTTTTGTTGCACTATCTACTTTTCCTAATGCATCATTAACACATGTAATAATTAAATCTTGTAGCATTTCTACATCATCTGGATCTACTATTTCTGGTTTTAAAGTAACTTCTTTTAAAACTTTATCACCTGTTACTTTAACTGTAATTGCTCCTCCACCTGCTGAACTTTCAAATTCTTGTGCTGAAATCTCACTTTGTGTTTTTTCTAAGTCAGCTTGCATTTTTTTTGCTTCTTTCATTAAGTTATTTAGATTCATTCCTCCGAATCCTCCCATTCCTCCTGGGAATCCTCCACGTCTTGCCATATTAAAACCTCCTATTATTCTTCTATTATATCTATTGGAAGATCCATATCTTGTATGAAACCTTCTATTCCAGAAACTGGTTCTGGTTCATTTGCTTTATTATCTATAAATTTTACTTTCATATCTTTTCCATATGCTATAGATACTTGTTTTTGTATCTCATTAATATTTTCTGGCTTTTCTAAAATAGTTCTACTTAATGGATTTAGTCCATTTTTGAAATTAATTCCTACTGTCATATCATTTATTTCTGAAACAGTTGTATTTAAAAGATTTGCGTAAAGCATCATCTTCTTTTCTTCTTTAAATCTACCAATTATTTCTCTCCAAAAAGAATTGTTTTTTATACTTTCTGGGCTTGCAGGCTTAGGAACTACTTTTTCCACGTTTTGTGGTTTTGCTTGTGTTTGTACTTGTGCTCTTGCCGTATTTCCTCTAGCCAATTTACTTATA
Source organism: uncultured Clostridia bacterium (assembly GCA_944390295.1). Taxonomy (GTDB): domain Bacteria; phylum Bacillota; class Clostridia; order TANB77; family CAG-508; genus Merdicola. Next base: position 16,722 of record CALXPV010000007.1, read on the forward strand.
TAATCTTCTAATTTAAATACTCTTCTTTGTAATTCTTGAACATCTGCATTATTTGTATGTGATATATTTTCGCCATTGTTTTGGCTTTGTCCAATATTATTTCTATCACATAACTTTATAAATCCAGCTTCTAACATTATTGTTTTTTGTGATGACCATTTCATATTATTTTCTAGTTCTGATAATTCATATATTAAATGTACAAGTTCCTCTTTTTCTACCATTGTAGATATTTCTTTTAATTTTTCTATTTCTTTTTCGCTATGTATTCCGGTTTCTCCAGTCACTTTATACAATAATAAATCTTTAACATATTTTATTACTTCCCATAAAAAATTTCCTTGGTCTTTTCCTTCAGCAATTACTTCTTTTATTACTTTTAAAACTGTTTCTACATCTTTTTTTATAACAGATTCTGTAATTTGCTCTATATATGTTATTTTTGGAATTCCAACTAATTCTTTAATTTTATCTTCAGTTATATCATTATCTCCATCTTGAAGACATCTTTCTAATATACTTAAAGCATCACGCATTGCTCCTTCTGATAGTGAAGCAATTATTTTTAGTGCGCTTTCTTCTACATTTATTTTACTTTCATTACATACAATATTTAATCTTTTAACAATATTTTCGTTTGATAATTTTTTAAAGTCAAATCTTTGACATCTAGAAAGAATTGTTGCTGGAAGTTTTTGTGGTTCTGTTGTCGCCAAGATAAATTTAACATGTGCAGGTGGCTCTTCTAAAGTTTTTAATAGAGCATTGAATGCTCCTGTAGATAGCATATGTACCTCATCAATTATATATACTCTATATTTTGCAAGTGTTGGAAGGAAATTAACTTCATCTCTTATTAATCTTATATCTTCTACACTATTATTTGATGCTGCATCCATTTCTACAATATCTGTTAATGAGCCAGATAGTGCTGCTTTACATATTTCGCATTCATTACATGGTTCACCATCTTTTGGATTTAAACAGTTTACTGCTCTTGCTAATATTTTTGCGGCAGATGTTTTTCCTGTACCTCTGCATCCATTAAAAAGATATGCATGTCCTACTCTATTTGAAATTAATTGATTTTTTAAAGTTTTAGTAATATGTTCTTGCCCAACTATTTCGCCAAATGTTAATGGTCTAAATTTTCTATATAATGCTGTATATGCCACTTTATCACTTCCCTTAATTTAAGTTTAGCCTCTCTATGGAAAGTAATTATTCCACATAAATACACTACTTATTGCTGCTTCCTTCCGGACCTGACAAGGTTCATAGCTTTTTATTGGAGATTACTTTCCATACAAAGGCTAAACTCTTAATACTTTGCTATTATATATGTTTTTTTTATTTTTATCAAGTATATTTACTCTCTTTTAAAAATAATATCATCAAAATTTGTTTTTTCTATTTGACCTTTCCCTTCTTCTAATATTTTTCCTTCTGGTAAATTTAGGCTAATTGTTCCCCTATATTTAATTCCTTTATTAGTTTCTATTACTAGATCAAAACTTAATGTATATTTTAAATTTTCTTCATTTGCATTTCCTTTTGCAAGTAATGTTCCATCATGAATTATTTCTTCTTCATTTGATCTAATTTCACAAACATTTTCGTTTACAGATCTAAATACTAAAATACCACCTTGGTTATCTATTTTTAGATTTTCTAAATCTGAGTCTTCTTCTCCTGCATATGTAACATAATTTTGTACTAAATATTTGTCTTCTTCTGAAATTCTTCCTGCACCATTTGCTCTATATAGTTTTATTTTTTCGGCACCTTCTGCCTTTTGTATATTAATATTTTCTATGCTTAAATTTTTTATATTCGCATTACCTTTATAGTCTTCGTTTTTATTTATAGATATATATATATCATTATTTTGACTTACACTAAAATTCCATTTTTCATTTCCTGTTGCTTCTATTTCTTTTCCTTCTGCAGTACTAACAATAATCATTTTAGATATTTCGAAAGGCAAATTACTTTCTCCTTCTACTTGATACCTAAGCATTATTATTCCCGCAATTATTAAAATAATCGCTATTATTGCTATTATCATCCATACATGGAAAATTTTCTTGTCTTTTAATTCGCTAATCTTCAATATTTGCACCTCTGCTTTTCTTTTTTCTTTCTCTTAGTTCTTGGAAAAATTTTTGCAAGATTTTTTTACAATCTTCTTTTAATATTCCTCCTTCACATTGTGGTATATGATTAAATTTATATTCTGTCAAATTTACTATAGAACCACAAGCCCCTGCTTTTTCATCTGGTACTCCAAAATAAACATTTTTAATTCTTGAATTTATTATTGCTCCCATACACATTGGACATGGCTCCATTGTAACATATATATCACAATCTTCTAATCTCCATGCATCAAGCTTTTTACTTGCTTTTTCTATAGCTATGATTTCTGCATGCTTTAAAGTGTTTTTTTTGCTTTCTTTTAAATTGTGCCCCCTTGCTATAATCTTTTCATCTTTTACAATTATAGCTCCAACTGGTACTTCATCTTTTTGATATGCTTTTTCTGCTTCTTTTAGAGCTTGCAACATAAAGTATTCTTTAGATTTCATAATAAAACTCCATTACTTTTATTGTTGAAGTGTTAATGTTACTGTTTGATCATTAAATTGTCCTTGTAATGTATTATTAGCAACTACTGTAAACACTTCTGTTTTTGTTGATTCATCTGTATACTCTGTATTATCTCCATTATCATAATTATAATATAATCTTGTATATGTTATTTGATTATTTTCATAAACATAAGTTCCTCTTGTTTGTTCTGCTGACATTCCATCTGAAGCTTGGTATGTTGCTGTTCCATCTGATTTTAAAGTTAAAATAACTCTACGTGTTTCTGTAGTTCCTGATGGAGTAGTATAATCTTCTGACCAAGCAAAAGTTCCATCTATATTATTATTTGAAGGAGTTTGAGTTCCACCTTCTGCTGAATTTGTATCAACTGAATTTTGATCTTCTGTTTCATTACTAATAGTATTTGTTCCCAAAATATTAGTTAACTGTTCTTGTAGGCTACTTGTTGTATTTGTTAATATATTTACTTGTTCTCCTAGAGCATCTGTCTTTTCTTCTAATTCTACTTTATCAACTGCTGACATATATACAAATACTCCCATTACAATCATAATTATAATTACTACAATTAAAAATATTACTAAAAGAACTGTTTTTGATTTTTGATTTTCTGGCATTTTATTCCTCCTCATATTTAAATTTAAGTTTGGTGCACTTAGCTGGATTCGAACCAGCGGCCTCTCCCTTAGGAGGGGAGCGCTCTATCCACCTGAGCTATAAATGCATTTTCCGAAAATATTATACCATATTTTTTTATAATATCAAAGTTTTTTGATAAATTCTATTTATTTTGTTATAACCTCCAAACAGTTGAATATTTACATTTTTTCTTGTATAATATTAATGTTTTAATACAATTTATTGGAGGTTATTATGCAAAAAATATTAGGTCAAATGAGAAAAGCCGTTGAAGAATTTCATATGATAGAAGAAGGAGATAGAATCGCTGTTGCTTTATCAGGTGGTAAAGATTCTATAACTTTGTTAATGGCTTTAAAAAATTTACAACGCTTTTATCCAAAAAAATTCGAGTTAATTGCAATTACAGTTAATCCCGGCTTTGAATTCTTTGATACTTCTATTTTATACGATATATGCAAAGAAATTGATGTAGAATTAGTTGTTGCAGAAAGTCACATAAAAGAAATTGTTTTTGATATTAGAAAAGAAAAAAATCCTTGTTCATTATGTGCTAATCTACGTAGAGGTATTTTAAATACTACAGCTATAGAACATAATTGTAATAAAATCGCTTTAGGTCATAATGAAGATGATGTTTTAGAAACTTTTCTTATAAATGTTCTTTATACTGGAAACATATCTACATTTGCACCAGTTTCTTATATGGATAGGTCAAAAATGACTTTAATTAGACCTTTAATTTATGTTTCAGAAAAACAAACTAATAGTTTTATAAAACGAAAAGAAATTACGATAATGCCAAAAGCATGTCCTATGGATGGATTTTCTAAAAGAGAAGAAATTAAGCAATTGCTATATAATTTAAGTAAGCAAATTCCACATGTTAGAGCAAATATGTATGGTGCTATAAAGAGAAGTAAAATTAAAGGATGGAATATTTTTTAGAATTATTGTTTATCTTTATATTGCCTTTTTGCTTATTAGTTCATTAAATTATTCTTAAAGTCCTGTTATACTTAATATAAATTTTTTAGGAGGGATAACAGAATGGATCTTGATTTAAAAGAAGCAAATAAAGTAATAGGTAAAACTTATAAAGATTTTAGAAAAAGAAAAAATATTACTCAAGAGGAAGTTGCAAATAAAGCCGATCTTACCCCAGAATACCTATCAAAATTTGAAAATGGAAAGTATAATGCAAGTATTTATAATATAATTCTACTTTGTAAAGCAATTAATATAAGCCCTATACAACTTATAAGTTCATTTTTTGATGATACACCAGATACATTAGTAGCATCTATTGCTGACGAGGTTAAAGATATGAATGTTTCTGACCAAAAGTTAATATTGGAATTAATTAAAAGATTAAAAAATAAATAAAATTAAATCAATTATAGCCTAATTATATTTTTATATAATTAGGCTACTTTTTTATTTGTTCGGTTAAAATATTTCTTATTTTATTCCGGCAAATTCTTTTAAGTCTTCTTTTAATTTGTTTGCTTTCTCTATCGAGTCATCAATACTTGTTCCTTTTACTCCTATATAGAATTTTATTTTTGGTTCTGTTCCAGAAGGTCTTACACATACCCAAGCATCATCTTCTAAATCATAATATAATACATTTGAGTTTGGTAATCCTGTTGTTGTCTCGTTTTTAGATATCATATCTATAACTTTATCTTCTTTATAATCTCTAAATGCTTTTACTTTGTAATCTCCTATTTTCTCTGGAAGAAGTTTTCTTAAATTTTCCATTATTTCTTTAATTTGTTTTGCTCCATCAGAACCTTCTAATGTAATAGATAATAGGTCTTCTTTAAAATATCCATATTTTTCATATATTTTTATCATTTGGTCCCATAAAGTTAATCCTTTATTTTTATAATATGCTGCTGCTTCACACAATGCCATAACAGCTGCTATTCCATCTTTATCTCTTGCATGTGTTCCTATTAAACATCCATAACTTTCTTCAAATCCAAATAAATATGTATTTTTACCAGTTTCTTCAAATTGTTTAATTTGTTCTCCTATATATTTAAATCCTGTTAAAACTTCTTTTAATTCAATATTGTAATATTTAGCTATACTATCTGCTAAATTAGATGAAACTATAGTTTTTATTAATACACCATTTTCTGGAATTTCGTTTCTTTCTTGTTTTTGTGATAATTCATATTCTGCAATTAGTAATCCTGACATATTACCTGTAAAAGGCATATATTCTCCTGTTTTTGAATCTTTTGCATATACCCCTAATCTATCTGCATCTGGATCTGTTGCAAGTATTATATCTGCATCTTCTTTTTTAGCTAATTCTAAAGCTAATTTGAATGCTTTTGGATCTTCTGGATTAGGATAATCTACTGTTGGAAAATTGCCATCTGGTAATTCTTGTTCTTTAACAATATATACATTTTCAAATCCTAATCTTTTTAATATTGTTCTTACAGGAATATTTCCTGTTCCATGTAGTGGTGTATATACAATTTTCATATCTTTATTTTTTCTTATTATATCTGGATTTAATACAAGTTTTTCTAGAGTAGACATATATTTTTCATCTAGTTCTTCTCCAATAATATTGTATAATCCTTTTTCTTTTGCTTCTTCTTCTGTTATTTTTTTAATCTCTCCATAGTCTTCTATTTTTTTAACTTCATTTATTATATCTTTATCAACTGGTGGAACAATTTGTGCTCCATCTTCCCAGTAAACCTTATATCCGTTATATTTTGGTGGATTGTGGCTTGCTGTTATCATTACTCCCGCAATACAGTTTAATTCTCTTACTGCAAAAGATAGCTCTGGAACAGGTCTTAATGAATCAAATACATATGTTTTTATTCCATTTGCATTTAATATTAATGCTGTTTCTTTGCTAAACTCAGGAGACATATGTCTTGAGTCATATGATATAGCAACTCCTCTTTCTTGACCATTCTTAGAAATTATATAATTTGCTAATCCTTGAGTTGCTTTTCCCACAGTATAAATATTCATTCTATTTGTTCCTGCTCCTATTACTCCTCTTAGTCCTGCAGTTCCAAATTCTAATTCTTTATAAAATCTGTCTTCAATTTCCTTTGGATCTTCTTTAATTTTTAATAATTCTTCTTTTGTTTTACTATCAAAAGCATCACTTGTACACCATTTTTTATATTCATTTAAATATTCCATATTTTCCTCCTAAACTGCGTAAAAAGGGCATATAGCCCTTTTTACCATTATTTTATATTATAAAATTTCTTGTATAATTCCCTAGATGTTGCTGGGCTATCTACACCTTCTGCATTTTTTACAGGTGCAAACTCTTCTTCTCTTTTTACTCTTAAGATTGCCATTGATTCCATACTTTCAAATGCATCAAAAATGAATGTTTCATATTTATATGCATTTGGTTTTTCTGCAACTACTAATTTTCCATTCTCATCAATATAGTCTGCTTTTTTGTGTGCAGCATGATAAGGTAACTCATTTTCTGCAACTTCATTTATTCTTTTCATATTAAACAAATTGCAATTTACATTTGATTCACCAAATACTAATTCACCATTTTTATCTCTTAAATTACACATTTCTTGAGATATTTCTGTATATTCTATAACACTTGGTTTCTTATTTCTTTTACAAAATACTCCAACTCTTTCTTCTGGATTTGCTTTAACAACTGATTTTCCAGCTGCCATACAGTTTTTAGATGCTGTTACACCTAAAAAGATTGGATCTGCCATGTTAATTAAAGGATTATCTACTGGTCCTATAACTAACCAATCTACATTTCTAGCATTTAAATCTTTTAGTACTCCACTTCTTACCATTGATTTAAATACACCACCATGTCCATCTGCTGCTAATTTTACAAATCCTTCTTCATTAACTAAGATTTTTCCATCTTCACTTATCATTGGAATTTCACCTTGTATAAAGAATTTAACTTCTTTTTCTGGATATCCAAAATAATTATTCTCTTTAAAGAAACTTACGGTTTCTTCGTTATTTTCATTACTTGTCATTATATACCAAGGAATAATTACTCCGTATTTTTTGTTAGCTTCTTTTAGTGGTTTACAAATCAATTCAAATAATGATTCGTGAGTATCTAATCCTATATCATATTTTCCTTTTGGTCCTTTAAAACCAAGTCTTGTTCCTTGTCCACCAGCAACTGTTAAAACTGCTAGTTTTTTTGTTTTTATTATGTTTTCACCAACATTTTTGTAATTATTATATTCTTCTTCTGTTAATTTACTTTCATCAACATAATCTATTGGTTCAATTAAATCATCTTTTGAATTAGTATTTTTATTGTTTTTAGTATTTTCATACAAAGTATTAATTTGCTTAAAATCAATATCTGAAATTTGGTTAAGTAATTTTTCTTTACCTTCAGTATCTAATTTATCATAGCAAACTAGTAGTTGTTCTTGATTGTTTTTCTTTAGTATCTCCTTGATTTCTTCGTATTTTTTCATAGTTTTGCCTTCCTTATTTTATATTATTATAAATGACATACATAATATTATAATATAAAACTTTTTTCGTCAACACCTACGGATATTTATTTATGCATTCTTTTTTTTGTATTCTGGAAATATCTCTTCTATCTCGTGTTCTCCAGATGTATTAAGTATTTTCTTACTTTTATCTAATATATCTGTAATGTTTTTATTAAATTCTACTATTTCATAACAGTTAATTACATTAATCTTGCATTCACACTTCTTTAAATATTTATTTATATTTTGATTTACATTATTAATATAATCTTTACTACCATTTATTATTAAATATTTTTCATCATCTTTTTCGCCCTCTAAAACTTCTTTTATATTTTCATAACTTATATTATTACTATTCTTCCAATTGATACTATTTATTTTTTCTTTTAGCTCCTTTTTTAGATTCAATTTTGAAAGTAACATTTGTATTACTTTATCAAAATCTTTTTCGAAAAACGTATAAAATTTTCCGCTTCCATTTATCTTTTTTTCGATATATGGAAGTAACATTGTGATTAAGTGAATATCATTTACGTAAAAGCTACACATCCTTTTTAAATTATTCTTATTATACATAGTATCCCTCCATTTATTGGCTACTTACAAATTTTACCATTCGCATTTTCGAATGTCAATATTTTCCATTTTGTTTTCTTCTAAATCCATCGACAAATAATTTATTTTCTTCTGTATATAAATATTTTTTTCGTACATAATCTTATTATATTTTCATTAGTTATTTTATTAAACTATTCATATGCTTAAATGGAGGTTTTTATGAAAAAGAAATTTATTTTTATATCTTTATTAATATTTCTGTTTACATTACTTATATTTTTTTCATCACTTAGTTATGCGCAAATTGTTTCTTGCGATTTATCCAATTCTATCTTTAGGCTTCATATTATCGCAAATAGTGATTCCAAAGAAGATCAAGAATTAAAATTAAAAGTTAGAGATAAAATCGTAGAATATATGAATACTATTATTCCAAAAGATTCTGATAAAAACTCTGTTGTTTCGATAGCACAAAACCATCTTGATGATTTTAAAAAAATCGCAATAGAAACAATTAAAGAAAATGGATATGATTATCCTGTTAATGTAAATATAGGTAATTATTATTTTCCTACTAAATCTTACGGTGACATTTCTTTTCCTGCAGGTAATTATGATGGGCTAAAAATAGAAATTGGAAGTTCTGCTGGACAAAATTGGTGGTGTGTTCTATTTCCCCCTCTTTGTTTTGTAACACCTACTAATGGTATTGTCCCAGAAGAATCTAAAAACAATCTGAAAGAAAATATAAATTCTGAAGAGTATGAATTGATTAATTCAAGTAACTCTAGTATCTCTAGTGTTTCTAAAGACAATTCAATAAAATTAAAATTTAAATTAGTAGAATTATTTAATAAACAATAACTCTTAAAAACTATATTTTCTTTGTAAATATAGTTGTCAATATTCTTCTTTTATGTTATATTCAATTAGGTATAGAGTGATAAATCACTCTTTTTTTCATGTACAGGATTTAATCTAGTAATATTCTTTTACTTGATTAATAGTGTAATTACTAGTTTTCCTGTATTTATACAGTTTTAAATAAGTCTTAAATTTCAAAATAAATATACATATTATTATATTGGAGGTAATCAATTTGGATAAATTAATAATTACAGGTGGAACCCCATTAAAAGGTGAAGTTACAATTAGCGGTGCAAAAAATGCTGCCATAGCAATATTACCTGCTACTCTTTTAATAAATGGAGTTTGCACTATAGAAAATTTACCTAATATAAGTGATGTAAAGATTTCATGTAAAATATTAGAAGAATTAGGTGCTAAAATTGATTGGATAGATGATAACACAATTAAAATTGATACAACAAATATTACTTCAACTCATGCACCATTAGATTTAACAAGAAAGTTCAGAGCTTCTTATTATTTAATAGGTTCTTTATTAGGAAGAAGTAAAAGCGTAGAAGTAGGATTACCTGGTGGTTGCAACTTAGGACCTAGACCTATCGACCAACATATAAAAGGTTTCGAAGCATTAGGTGCTAAAGTAGAAGTATCACAAGGAAAAATACAAGCAAAAGCAAAAAAATTAATTGGTAATTCAGTATATTTAGATGTTGTATCTGTTGGAGCAACTATAAATGTTATGCTTTCTGCTGTTTTAGCTGAAGGTACAACAACTATTGATAATGCTGCTAAGGAACCACATGTTGTTGACGTAGCTAACTTTTTAAATACTATGGGAGCTGACATACGTGGTGCTGGTACAGATGTAATAAAAGTTAACGGAGTAAAGGAATTACACGGAAACGCTACATACTCAGTTGTTCCAGATCAAATAGAAGCAGGAACATTTATGCTTGCTGCTGTAGCTTCTAGAGGAGATGTAACAATTAAAAATTGTATAACAAAACACTTAGAATGTGTAACAGCTAAGATATTAGAAATTGGTGCACATGTAGAAGATATCGATGGTGATACAATAAGAGTTTGGTGTAATAAACGCCCTAATAAAGCAACTATAAAAACGGCTCCATATCCTGGTTTCCCTACAGATTTACAACCACAAATAGGTGTTGTATTATCTACAGCCAAAGGTACAAGTATAATAAATGAAAGCATTTGGGATTCTAGATTCCAATATACTGCAGAATTAAATAAAATGGGAGCAAATATTACTGCAACTGGTAAATCTGCTGTTTTTGAAGGAGTAGAACAATTATCTGCTGCTCCAGTTTATTCAACTGATTTACGTGCAGGTGCTGCATTAATTATTGCTGGTATTATGGCAAAGGGAAAAACAGAAGTATATAATTTACAACATATTGATAGAGGATATGAAAATATAGAAAATAAATTTAGAAATTTAGGTGCAAAAATAGAGCGTGTTTCAGAATAATGCAAAGGAAGAAGTTTAAATGTTAAAATTTAGAAGTTTATATAGTGGAAGTACAGGAAATAGTTTATATGTTGAAAGTGATAATACTAAAATATTAATTGATAGCGGAGTTAGCATGAAAAAGCTAACTTCTGCTTTAACTTCTAATGATGTTGATGTTAGTGATATTGATGCTATTTTAGTTACACACGAACATTCAGATCATGTACAAAGTTTAGGTATGATTTCTTCTAAATATAATATTCCTGTATATGCTAATAGAAAAACTTGGGATGCTATGCCAAAGCAAAAAGATAAAATTTCAGAATTAAACCAAAAGTTTTTCGTATCATATGAAAAATTTGAAATTGGTGATTTAGTAATAGATCCTTTTTCTATTCCACATGATGCTGCAGATCCTTGCGGTTTTAATATTACAAATAATGATGATAAAATAAGTATTGCAACAGATATTGGCCATATGACAAATGATATTGTAAATAAATTAGATGGTAGCTCATTTGTTTTATTAGAATCTAATTATGATCCTGAAATATTAAAATCTGGTAAATATCCTTATTATTTAAAAACTCGTATTTTAGGACCAAATGGTCATTTACCTAATGAAATGGCTGGAAAAACTATTGCTTATCTACTAAAAGGATCCTTAAAACAAGTAATGTTAGGTCATTTAAGTAAAGAAAACAATTTTCCAGAATTGGCTTATCAAACTGTTGTAGAGAAACTTATGCAAAGTAATTTTGATGCTGATTCTATTCGTATTTCTGTTGCAAGTAGAGTAGAACCTAGTAAAATAATAACTGTTTAGTAGCGCTATAATACTTTATTATAGCGTTTAATTATAGCCATAAAGTGAAAAATTCTATTCTCGATACTGGCTTACTAAAATTTTGGGAGGTTTTTTATGCTATCTATAAATATAATTTGTGTTGGTAAAATAAAAGAAAATTATTTAAAAGACGCAATTTCTGAGTATTCTAAAAGATTAAGTAAATATTGTAATTTAAATATAATTGAACTTTCAGATGAAAGACTTCCTTCTAAACTTAGTGATAAAACAATTGAAGAAATAAAAAATATTGAAGGAAATAAAATTCTTTCACATATAAAAAAGGACTCTTATACAATTTGTTTAGATTTAAAAGGTAAACAATATTCTTCTGAAGAATTTTCAGAAAAAATAGATTCTATTGCTTTAAACTTTAATAGTACTATTAATTTTATTATTGGTGGAACTTTAGGTATTTCAAATGCTGTTCTAGAAAAAGCAAATGAAAAAATATGTTTTTCTAAGATGACATTTCCACATCAATTAATAAGAGTTTTCTTACTTGAACAAATTTTTAGAGCTTTTAAAATTTCTAATAATGAAACTTATCATTGGTAATTATATGGGGGCTACAGAAGGAACATTATATTATTTTTTTATCAAATTTATGCTTTTTTGGGGGAGCTATAATATTTATACACAAAAAAATTGCTCCTTCTGTAAGATTAATAACTTAATTTAATTTGTTTTTGGATTTTTTTAGATATAATTTTTATGATTACATTTTTTATAAAAAAATAAATTGAAATAAATATAAATATTTTTAAAATCATTTTTCCTCTTTAAGAATTAAATTATATCTATAATAGACTCTTTATTTCCTTTTGTCAATCAAAATCGTTCGACACTTTTCTACATATAATTGAATATTATAATTGCTGTGGCCATTCCTACTACATCAGCAATTAATGACGCAACCAGTGCAAACCTTATTTTTTTAACTTTTATCGAACTTGTATATAACGCTATTGTATAAAATGTAGTTTCTGTAGCTCCCATTATTGTTGCTGCAATCAATCCTATTTTACTATCAACACCACTCGCCTTTATTATATCTGTTGCAACTGCCATAGAAGCAGTACCAGATATAGGTCTTAATAATGCTAATGGCATTATTTCTACTGGAATATTTAGAATATTTAAAATTGGTTTTACAAAATTTATAATAAAATCTATTACCCCAGAATTTCTTAGCATATTAATGGCTAAAAAAATAGCAAGTAATGTAGGAAATAGCTTTATTACTATTTTTACACCATTTTTAGCCCCTTTTATAAAAATATCATATACATTTTTCTTTTCTACAATCCCATATCCAATAACAAAAACAATTACAAAAGGAATTATAATCTCTGATAAATAACTTACTATTGTCATTTCTTTTCCTTTCTTTTAGATAATATTTTAACAGTAAGAATTCCAGCACTCGCCGCCAGAATAGTAGAAATCCATACTGGAACAATTATTTTAGCTGGATTTTCTGCCCCTAAAGAACTTCTTATTGCAATTATTGTTGTTGGAATTATCTGTATTGAGGCTGTATTTAATACCAAAAACATTATCATTGTATTTGATAATGTTTCTTTATTTTCATTTTCCTCTTGTAATGACTGCATCGCCTTTAATCCCAATGGTGTAGCGGCATTACCTAAGCCTAATAAATTTGCTACTATATTCATTGACATTTCTTCATAAGCTTTACTTTTCTTATTTAATTCAGGAAATAAAAATTTCATAAAAGGCTTTAATAATTTTTTTATTTTGTCTATTAATGTTGTTTCTTTAATAATTTGCATTATCCCATTCCACATACACATTATTCCAAGAAAAGTTAATAACATTTCTACCGTTTGTGAACATGAATTAAATATGGAATCATTTAACTCTGGCATTTTTGATTTTAGTAATGCGTAAATAAAAGATAAAATTATAAACACTGGCCAAATTTTATTTAACATTATTTTTCCCCCATATTTAATAGTATTAAAAAATTTCTAAATATATACATATCTTCCAAAAATAGGAAATAATAATTTAATTGTATGGTTGACCAAATCGCTTTTGTGTGATATTATTATATCGGAAGTTGTCGTTTAATTGGTTAGGAGGATACAGAACATGAAATCAACAGGAATAGTTAGAAGAGTGGACGAATTAGGAAGAGTTGTTATTCCTATAGAGTTAAGAAATAAGTTTGATATAAAAGAAAAAGATCCAATCGAAATATATGTTGATGGTTCTTCTATTGTCCTAAAAAAATACGAACCAAATTGTATTTTTTGTGGAAGCACAAAAAAACTAGTAACATATAAAGATAAATTGATTTGTTCTAAATGTATAGAAACTTTATCTAAACCAGAATAATACTCATAATATATTTTAAATATATATTCCTGAGCTGAACGCATATTTATTCATGTTAATAATCTGCTAAAAAAGGTAATAGAAGCTATGATATAAAATCATAGCTTCTATATTTTCATATAAATTTCATATAAATATCATTTTTTGATACATTTCTATCTTTTGCAATCTGCTTAATAATCTCTTTTTTATTCATACCTTGATTTTCATAATATTTATAATGTTCTTTTAAAGATAAATTATTCAACTCGTTTTCTTCATCTTCTATTTCTTCGTTTTCATCTATAATTATTATATATTCGCCTTTTGGGTTTTCTATTTGATTTATAACTTCTTCTATTGTTCCTTTTATAAATTCTTCGTGTATTTTTGTAAGCTCCCTTGCTACAACTATATTTCTTTTTCCTACGTATTTTTCAAGATCATTTAATGTGTTTTTTATTTTATGTGGTGCTTCATATAAAATAACTGTACTTTCTTCTTTTTCTATTTTTTCTAATTCCTTTTTTCTTAATTTTTTATTTAAAGATAAAAATCCTAAAAATAAGAATTTCTTAGTACTTACACCTGCACCCATTAATGCTGTAATAAGTGCACATGCTCCAGGAATTGGTATTACTTGTATATTTTCTTTTAATGCTTCTTTAACAATAACTTCTCCTGGGTCTGAAACAACTGGAGTTCCTGCATCAGATATTAAAGCAATATTATTTCCCTCTTTAATTTTATTAATTATCATATCTTTTTTTATTTCCTCATTATGTCTATGATAACTTATTAATGGTTTAGAAATATTTAAATGATTTAATAATTTTAAAGAATGTCTTGTATCTTCTGCAATTATTATATCTACCTCTTTTAAAGTATTTATTGCTCTTAATGTAATATCGTCTAAATTTCCAATTGGAGTTGCTACTACATATATTTTTCCTTCCATTTTTCCTCCTATTTTTTATTATATATTTTTAAAATTTCATCTGTATATGTATTATCTTCATTATATATTATTAATGGTTTTTGTATTTCTAAAAAAGGCTTTGCATTTTTTGTTCCTTTTATTAATATTAAATTTGACTCTTTATTTATTTTTGGATAGACTAATCTTAGTTTTTTAGGTTCAATTTTATATTTATTAAATAGACACATTATTTCAGATAGTCGTTCTGGCCTATTTACCATATAAAAACTTCCTTGATCTTTTAATAATTTACTTCCATAAGAAATAAAATCTTCTAAGTTTGCAGTTACTTCGTGTCTTGCTATCAACTTATTTATATTATCATTTTTTATTCCAGTATTTTGTTTTTTATATGGTGGATTTGTAACAATTGCATTAATAGAATTATTATCTAAATGATTTTTTATATTCTTTATGTTATCATTTATTATTTCTATTTTATCTGTTAAATTATTTAGCTCCACACTACGACTTGCCATATCGGCAATCTCTTTTTGTACTTCTATAGCATATATTTTTTTAGCATTAACTTTTTTAGAAAGTAATATACTTATTATTCCAGTTCCTGTCCCTATATCTACTATATTAGAATCTTTTTTTATATCTCTTGCAAAATCACTTAATAAAATACTATCAATTCCAAAACAAAAATAATTTGTGTTTTGGATTATTTTTAGTCCTTTATATTCTAAATCATCTATTCTTTCATTTTCTTTTAATTCCATATAAACTTCCTTAACAATTTAAATTTCAATACATATTATATAATATATATTACTATTTTTCAAATTGGAGGAATTCATATGAATAATAAAGACTTTAAAAGTTATAAAAATAATATTTTCTGTTCTTTAAATCAAGTAGAAAATTTTTTAAATTGTGTTACTGTTTTCTTTAAAACTAAAGGATTTACAGAGTTTTTAAGAAGACATTTGAATTAATCTCTTGGAAAAGTATTTTCAAATGTAACTTCTTTATCGTTAAATGCCTCATTTTCTTTGCCATCAATTAATATTTTTATATAATTTACTTCGTTTAATTCTGTTACTGTTTTTACAATAGTTTCTATAATTTTTTCTTCATTCTTTTGTCCTTTTTTTGCATTTTCTATAAATTCCTTAGAAAAATCAATATATAAAATATCTCCTTTTAATTCTACATTATTTAATTTTGTATTTTCTGGAATTCCCTTTTCTAGTTTCTCATTCTTTGGACCTTCTATTAGCTGTTCTATTAAATACTTATATGGATTTTCTATTAAAGAATTAACTTTAATTGTTCTTGCTTCTGGATTTATTTCTTTTGTTTCTTTATTTATAAAATATAGTGAAATTATAGTGTTTTGAAGTTGCTCTTCTGTCACTTCTTCTTGTGGTGTATATTCATTTTTTATTTCATTATTTTCATTTTTACTTTTACTATTATTATAAAATAGGAAAATTCCTATTCCTATTACTAATAACAATAGTATTACTACTACTAAAATTCCTTCTTTCTTTTTCATAATAACCTCCTTTTCTTTGATTAATTTTTATGAAAGACAAGTAATAAATATAACTTATTTTAATAAAATATATTATCTTAAAAGATACTCAAAAAATCTTCAAAATTCCGTCGTTTTTCTTTAATTATATCCAGATACCCTTATTTGACAAAAAACGATTTTCCGTATACAATTAGCTTGTGATTTTATGTTTAAAATGTAAAAAGTTTGGGCTAAATTATATTAATAATTCAGCCTCACTTTTTACTATATACGAAAGGAGAAAATTATGGAAAACATACTTCATGTTGGTCTAGATGTTGGATCAACCACAGTTAAAATCGTAGTTATGGATTCTAATAAAAAAGAAATATATTCAGACTATCAAAGACATTTTTCAGATACAAAAAATACGGTTTGCAATGTTTTGGAATCTCTTCCAAAGAAATTTCCAAATAGCAAATTCACAATAGCACTTACTGGTTCAGGTGCTATGTCAGCAGCAACATTTCTAGGAGTACCTTTTATTCAAGAAGTTGTTTCTTGTAAAAGAGCCGTAGAAAAATATATTCCACAAACTGATGTAGTTATCGAACTTGGTGGAGAAGATGCTAAAATCATTTATTTTGATCAATCTATAGAACAAAGAATGAATGGTACTTGTGCCGGTGGAACTGGTGCTTTCCTTGATCAAATGGCATCTTTATTAGATACTGATACAGCAGGATTAAATGAACTTGCAAAAGATTATAAAACAATTTATCCAATAGCTTCTCGTTGTGGAGTTTTTGCAAAAACTGACGTTCAACCATTAATCAACGAAGGTGCTGAAAAAGCCGATATAGCTGCCTCTATTTTCCAAGCAGTAGTTAATCAAACTATAAGTGGACTTGCTTGTGGAAGACCTATTAGAGGAACCGTAGCTTTTCTTGGTGGACCTTTAAATTATCTTTCAGAATTAAGAAAAAGATTTATAGAAACTTTACATTTAAAACCAGAAGAAATAGTAGTTCCAGAAGAAGCTCATCTACTAGTTGCTAAAGGAGCTAGTTTAGATGCTTTTGATGCAGAACCTATTACAATAAAAGAATTAGAAGAAAAAATACATAATTTAAAAGTTTCTAGAGATACTACAACTCATCCAATAGATCCACTTTTCGATTCTGATGATGAATACAAAAAATTTAAAGAAAGACATGAAAAAGCTAAGGCTATAAGAAAAGACCTTAAAACATTTGAAGGCGATTGCTTTGTGGGTATAGATGCTGGTTCTACTACAACAAAACTAGTATTAACAGATAATGAAGATAACTTATTATATTCTTTATATGCAAATAATGAAGGTAATCCTTTAAAAAGCGTAATGGGAATGCTAAAAGAGTTATATTCTATCTTACCTGAAAAAGCTAAAATCAGATTTAGTGGTGTTACTGGATATGGAGAAAAACTAATTCAAACAGCTTTAAATGTTGATTTAAATGAAATAGAAACAATCGCTCATTATACAGCAGCAAAGAAATTCCAACCAAATGTTACAAGTATTGTAGACATTGGTGGACAAGATATGAAATATATTAGATTAAAAAATGGAGCTATTGATAATATTATGCTTAATGAAGCTTGTTCTTCAGGATGTGGTTCTTTTATAGAAACATTTGCAAAAAGCTTAAAATTATCTATACAAGACTTCGTTCAAGAAGCAATAGTTTCAAAAAGACCTGTTGATTTAGGTTCAAGATGTACTGTTTTCATGAACTCTAAAATAAAACAAGCTCAAAAAGAAGGATATTCTGTTGGGGATATCTCTGCAGGACTTTCTTATTCCGTAATAAAGAATGCTATTCAAAAAGTTATGAAAGTAAGAGATGTTAGTACTCTTGGTGATCATATCGTTGTTCAAGGTGGTACATTCTATAATGATGCTGTACTTAGAGCTTTTGAAAAAATAGTAGGAAAAGAAGTTGTTCGTCCAGATATCGCTGGATTAATGGGGGCTTATGGTGTAGCTATTTTAGCAAGACAACAATATGAATCAAATTTAGATATGGAATATACATCTACTATAGCAACTTCAGAAGAAATAGATAAACTAGAAATTAAAGTTTCACATACACGTTGTAATGGTTGTGAAAATCATTGTTTATTAACAATTAATATCTTTAATAACGGACATAAACATATATCTGGAAACAGATGTGAAAAAGGTGCAGGTATTGTTACTGGAAACAGTGAATTACCAAACTTAATAAAATATAAGCAAGAAAGATTATTTGATTATAAACCTTTAGACGAAAAAGATGCTCCAAGAGGTACTATAGGTATTCCAAGAGTATTAAATATGTATGAAGATTATCCTTTCTGGTTTACTTTCTTAACAGAATTAGGATTTAGAGTAATACTTTCTGAAAAGAGTAATAGAAAAACTTATGAAAAAGGTATGGAATCAATGCCTTCAGAATCAGTTTGTTATCCTGCTAAATTATCACATGGACATATAATTAGTTTAATTCAATCAGGAGTAAAAACTATTTTCTATCCATGTATGCCATATTCTAGAAAAGAATATGAAAAAGCAGATAACCATTATAACTGTCCAATAGTTATTTCATATTCAGAAGTATTAAAAAATAACGTAGAAGAACTTAAAAGTCCAGATATAAAATTCTTAAATCCATTCTTACCATTTGATGCTAAGAACTTATGTAAAAGAATTTTAGAATTGGATGAATTTAAAGAATATAATTTTACTAAAAAAGAATTACTAAATGCTGCTAAAAAAGCAGAAGAAGAATATCAAAAATGTAAAAATGATATAAGAGAAAAAGGTAAAGAAGCTGTAGAATATATAGATAAAAACAATTTAAGAGGTATTGTTTTAGCTGGAAGACCATATCATTCAGATCCTGAAATTAATCATGGTATTGATACATTAATTACAAGCTTAGGTCTATGTGTATTAACTGAAGACAGTGTTTCTGATAAAGTAGAAGCAAAAAGACCTCTAAGAGTTGTTGATCAATGGGTTTACCACGCAAGACTATATGCTGCCGCAGAATTTGTTGGACATCATGACAACTTAGAATTAGTACAACTAAATTCTTTTGGTTGTGGTGTTGATGCTGTTACAACAGATCAAGTAGAAGAAATTTTAGCAAGTTTTGGAAAAATGTATACATTAATAAAAATAGATGAAGTTAACAACTTAGGAGCTGTAAGAATACGTATTCGTTCATTACTTGCAAGTATGAATAAACGTCTAGCTGAAAAAGTAGAAACAAACAAAGATGGTGACTATGGTGTAAATAAAAAAATATTTACTAAAGAAATGCGTAAGAATTATACAATTCTTTGCCCACAAATGGCACCTATACATTTTGAACTACTTGAAACAGCAATGCAATCTTCAGGATATAATTTAGTATTATTAAGAGATTGTACTCAAAATACTGTTGAAACAGGTTTAAAATATGTAAATAATGATGCTTGTTATCCTTCTATATTAGTTACAGGACAAATGATTGAAGCTTTACAATCTGGTAAGTATGATCCAGACAGAACTGCTTTAATAATGTCTCAAACTGGTGGAGGTTGTAGAGCTACAAACTACATAGGATTTATTAGAAAAGCTCTTAAAGATGCTGGATTCCCTAATATTCCAGTAATATCTTTTAATGTCGTAGGTATGGAAAAAGTTCCAGGATTTAAACTTACTTTACCATTATTAGAAAAATTATTAAGAGGCGTACTATATGCTGATTTACTACAAAAAATGTTAACAAAAAATAGAGCATATGAAGTTCACAAAGGTGAAACACAAGCTTTATTTGATAAATGGATGAGTAAATGTAAAGAATTAATTAAAAAATCTAACAGTAAACAATTTAAACAAAGCATTTATGATATTGTTGAAGATTTTGAAAAAATAGAATTAGATACTTCAGTTAAAAAACCTCGTGTTGGTATTGTTGGTGAAGTATTAATAAAATATCATCCTTTTGGAAATAATTTCGTTGCTGATTTACTAGAAAAAGAAGGCGCTGAAGTTGTACTTCCAGATTTTATGGGATTTGTTAAATTTATGGTAACTCATAAAGTTACATTTAATACTTTATTAAAAACAAACCCTACAGTAGCAAAAATATCAAAAGCTGCAATAAATTTAATTGATATTTTAGAAAAAGATTCAAAAGAAGCTTTAGCTAAATCTAAAAAAGGTTATTTACCACCATGCAATATTTGGCACTTAGAAGATGCAGTAAAAGATGTTCTTTCTATCGGAAATCAAACTGGTGAAGGTTGGTTCCTAACTGCAGAAATGATAGAATACATTGAACATGATATTCCAAATATTGTTTGTGTACAACCATTTGCTTGTTTACCAAATCATGTTGTTGGTAAAGGTGTTATAAAAACAATTAGAGAAAAATATCCTAATGCTAATATCTCACCAATCGATTATGATCCAGGTGCAAGTGAATCAAATCAAACAAATAGAATTAAACTATTAATGACTGTAGCTAAAGATAATTTAAAAAATGAACAATTACATAAACAAGCTATTCAAAATGAAAATACTTCTAAAGAAACAATTAATAAATAAATTTTAAGTCGAGCAATAAATGCTCGACTTTTTATTACATAAATAAATTAATAGGTACTAATAAATAAAATTAGTACCTATTATCAATAAAGCCAATATTACTTGTAGCTAATAACCATAAAACTAATATTTCAACCTAATAAATATTACTATTTAAATAAGCTTCATACCAATACTATACTTAATTTGCTCGAATATAAAAACACATTTACTAGCTATCTTCATCCTTTATAAGGACTATAAATAACCATTCATATATTAATATACTCTTATCCTGAATATAATACCTATGATGTAATCTTTCGACTTGCACACAAATATTATACTCGTGATGTATAGCATATATAAACCATTTCTAGCTAATATATACTAATACATTCGAATATAAAAAACCGTTTCCAGCTTTTTATACTCTTAGATTAAATAATATTAACCTTATACTATTATTATTGTCTTTTTTATTTTTTTTATTCATAATAATTAATTTATTTATTTTTTTAGTTTATTATTTTGATTAATTAATTTAATTTATTTAATTTATTTAATTTATTTATTTTATTTAATTATTTAATTATTTATTTATTTTATTATTTATTAT